>NZ_JARPVX010000159.1:0-3388 GCF_033947565.1 Lichenihabitans sp. Uapishka_5 | reverse complement strand
CGCCGAGCCCCCGCGCCCGCCCTCGACGCCAGCCCCGGCCCACGCCGGGGGCGCACTGGCCGAAGCCTTGCGCCGCGCCAAGACGAAACCATCCGGATGATCCGAGCGGATGCGCCGGTAAAGCGCAGCTGCGATATCTTTGAATATTCAGGAACAAGAGTCTGTGTCGTTACAACAAGATGATCCGCTCTCTTGCGTAAACTCGAGCACGTTCCGGATCCTTGTTCCCGAGCCGAACCGTACGGATCATCCAAAACAGTTTTGATAAGCTTCCAAGATATAGGCGATACCGATGACGACCTGAGATCCAGCGACAACCCAATGCATTGTGCTCTCCTGGTTGTATCTTCCCTAAAGTCAACTATGAGTATGCATTAATTTAAATGGCATTCAATACAGGTTGTAGAATAAATTCAGGAAGGCATGTTCCAACTTTGTTCAGCGATCCTGCGCAGGGTGTTCTGTGTATGTTTCTAAGCCGTACATGCTTCGTGCCAGATGCCGGAAAATGTTCCCGTTTCGGTTGGGGGCAGCGCCTGAATGCCTACATCCAAGCTGCAGTCCGCGCTCAAAGCCTCCGGCGTCGCTCCACGAATGCATCGTCTTGGCGGTGCCAAGAGGCAAACCGCATCGCTGAGGCTCAGGATGATCGATCCAGGTCATGCCAATCTATGCCATGTGTCGCCCAACGCAGCCTCGTCGAACACTGACGAAGCCGCAACCTGACGCTCGCCCAGTGGCGAGCTCAATCTAGAGCCGCGTTGAACGACCGGAGTCGACCGAAACCGAAATGCTGCTCCGGAGCAATCTCACTCAGAAAACGGACGTGTGTCTTTCAACCGCAAGACACGCCCATGGCCCGTCCTCCCGATTGAACATTTTCAATCGTGCCAGGCAGATGCCGGCTCGCCACTATGTGGATTACGGTTTGCCTATGTTGGCCAACGTCTCTGGAAAGCCTTCTGCCGTCGATCATCGTCGCCCCGACCAGATGCGATCACATCCACTTTTGCCGTTGTGGTGGCTTCATGCTCTATGTGTCGCGTGTTCGACGGTGCGCTCGCCACGGCGGACTGCCCGATGGAGGTCAGGCGTGCCGGTAAGCAGGTGCTCGGCTCCGGGATCGTAGAAGCACACCAAAGCCGCCTACGCTCAAAGATCCATGTTGCCATATGCATCAGCGATTCGCTGCGGCGTGGTCAGCCATACATTTTCGCGTCGAGCCGCGATGTATTCGAGCGCTCGCGTCAGGGTTGTAATACCAGCGAGTGACGAGCGTGACTCGTAGGGGTTTTCAGGCAGCCTGAAGTCTGAATCATCATGGCAACGGAGATTGCCATGGCGACGCCCATTCCCCTTCGCTCTGATTTCGACAGCACGGCGCTTCGCCGCATGGCGCGCGTCACGAAGGACGCGGATCAGGCGCGCCGGTTCCTGGCTCTGGCGCGGATCTACGACGGCGGCTCGCGCACCGAGGCGGCCACAATCGGCAGCGTCACGCTTCAGATCGTGCGCGACTGGGTGGTGCGGTTCAACGCGCAAGGGCCGAATGGGCTTTTGACCGGGCGATCGCCGGGTAGTCGGCCGAAGCTCGGCGACGAGCAGCGCCAAGCCCTGGCTCGGATGGTGGAGAGCGGCCCGATCCCGGCGATCCACGGGGTGGTGCGCTGGCGGCGCAAGGATCTCGCACACTGGATCTTCGAGGAATTCGGCATCTCGCTCGACGAGACGACGGTGGGACGCGAGTTGAAGGCGCTCGGCTTCGCCAAGCTGTCGGCCCGCCCGCGCCATCATGCGCAGAACGAACTCAAGGTAGACGCTTTTGAAAAGACTTCCCAGCCGAGCTGGCGGCTATCCAGGCCCGCCTCCCGCGCGGGACCGAGATCGAGGTCTGGTTCCAGGACGAAGCTCGCAGAGGGCAGAAGAACAAGATCACGCGACGATGGGCGGAGCTGGCCAGGGGCCACGGCGAGCGCAGCTCGACGGGGTGGCCAGCGGAGGGCAAGCGAGGAACCCGGCCGTCGGCGCCGCAGGATCAGCGCACCATGTGGACCTACATCTTCGGGGCCATCTGCCCGAAGAAGGGCAAAGGGGCCGGCCTCGTCATGCCCTATTGCGACACCGGCGCGATGAACCGTCACCTGACGGAGATCTCGGCCACCGTCGATCCGGGCGCCCACGCGGTCCTTATCCTCGACCAAGCCGGATGGCACGCGACCCCCAACTCTCCACCGGCTTCTCCAACAGGCTACGCCTGCTGGAGCCTCAAGCCGGCTCCGCTCACCGTGCCCGACAACATCACGCTCCTGTTCCTTCCACCCCGTGCCCCCGAACTCAATCCGCAGGAAAACGTCTGGCAGTTCATGCGCGACACCTGGCTGTCGAACCGCATCTTCGCCGACTACAACGACATCGTCGGCCGCTGCTGCGAGGCCTGGAACAAGCTCGTCGAGCAGCCATGGATCATCATGTCCATCGGACTACGCGACTGGGCGCATGCATTCTGATCAGCGCACGTTGGTATTAGACTGCGGTGTTAAGCAGGATGGCGGGCGTGATGCCGAACGAGGCGAGCCGGTCGATGAGCCGGAAGCCGCCGACGCGGTTGCCGTAGTCGCGCCAGGAGGTGTTGACGAAATCGGGCTTTGAGGCCCCCGCGAGCAGGTTCTCGGTCAACCCTTCGCTAAAATGGTAGTCCTCGACGCCGAGCGCGACATAGACCGCGAGGCGAGCGCCGTTCGGCCAAGTAAAGTCCGGGCGGCGTGTAATCGGCTGGTAGTCATACCGTCTGTGGCTCAGCAGCGTCATGCCCGTCCTCCCCCTGAAGCCGTATCGCCGACCCAGCGATTAGAGCCGACATCGCGCGTAGCAGCCCGGCCCACCATGGCCCGATAGGCCGAGAGCCAGCGATCGGCCGCGCGGCGGGCGGCCTCGAGCGCCGGCTGCCGGGCGCGGAAGAGGTCGCGCGCTTCGGCCAGCAGATCGACCTCGTCGAACATGGCGACGCGTGTGCCGTCGTAAACCACCTGTCCGGCCACGACCGTCAGGCGCACCGAGCCGCCGTTCTCGCAAGAAACGAGTTGCCGGTGCAGGTCGTTTAGCGGCGTGAAGGGCAGCGTATCGAGGTCAACCAACGCGAGATCGGCGAGGCGGCCGACCGCGACGGCGCCGGCGTCCCGGCCGAGGCGCATGGCTCGTGCGCCGCCCTCCGTCAGGCATTCCAGCACTTCGGTGGCGGTCGGCCAAAGGTCGGGGTCCGGCCCGGAGATGTTGTGGATCAGACCGGCCATCTTGGCCACGCCCCACATATTGATGCTGTCGTCCGCAATGGCTTCGTCGGTGCCGAGGCAGACCGGGATGCCGTGGTCGCGGATGCGACGGAACGGCA
>NZ_JARPVX010000158.1:0-3400 GCF_033947565.1 Lichenihabitans sp. Uapishka_5 | reverse complement strand
GGCCGCAGGGTCGAAGGCGTCGCCGCTGCGGCGCAGTTTCGGGGCCGCGTCAGGGGGCACCACCACGCCGGTTGCGGACGGCACGCCGACCGGCGCTGGGTCGGCGTCGGACCTCCGGGCGGGCTTGGCCGGCGCACCGCCGGCGCGGTTCAGGTCCTGAAAGCGGAAGTCGACGTCTTCCTGCATCTTGCGGAGGTCGTCGGTGAGCTTGCGGTTCTGGAACTGCAATTCCTCGATCTGCCCGGTCAGTTGGCGGATCGTGTTCTCCATCCGATCGACCCGCACCGTCATGGCGGCCACACCGGCGCCCTGGCTTTGTGGGGCCTGCTGATCGGCCGACGGTTGGTCGTCGTCCGCCTGGGCGAGGATCAGGGGTGCGGTGTGCGGTCGAACGTCACCCGCGAAGGCGCCCGTTGTCAGCACCACCCCCCAGCTGATGGCGCCCAGGATGGGGGAAAGCGGGGAACGCATGGGACCGACCCAAGTCGAGAGGAACACGCGGCCCTAAGACCGCGTGTTTCCGGCCAAATTGTGATGCGGTCAGGATTGCCCGCCCTTGAGCACCGTGACGGCGCGGCGGTTCTGCGACCAGCACGAGATGTCGTTGCAGGTCGCAACCGGTCGCTCCTTGCCGTAGGAGATCGTCCGCATGCGCGAGGCCGGAATGCCCTTGGCGACGAGGTATTCCTTCACCGACTCGGCTCGGCGAGCCCCGAGGGCGAAGTTGTACTCGCGCGTGCCGCGCTCGTCGGCGTGACCTTCGACCGTGAACGCATAAGTGCCGTAGCGCGACAGCCACTGGGCCTGCTTGTCGAGCGTCGCCTGCGCGGTCTGATTAAGGGTGGTTTGATCGGATTCGAAGAACACCCGGTCGCCGACGTTGACGGCGAAATCCTGGACGCTGCCGGGCGACGCGAGGCCAGCCCCGCTGGCGCCCGAGCCATAGCCGCCGTTGGCCCCGAAGCCGCCGCCACCGAGCGCCGCGTCCTCCATGCCGTTCTTGGAGGCGCAAGCCGTGAGCGCCAAGCCTGCCGAAAGCAGGGCTGCGAGCTTCACCGCACGCAAAGACATGAAAGGATGCATCGCAAATCTACCCCGTCCAACGGCGACCGATCAGAAGCCATGACATAACCTGCGGATGGTTAAGCGAAGGTTCTATCAACCGTATCGCGCCCGCAAAGAACCGATCGAACGTCGCGTGGCAGGCCACGTTGTGCCGCCGGATTGATGGCCTGAGTGGGGCATAAGCGTTGTATCCGAGCCACGCTGGCACGGGATCGTAACAGGCTAAGCTGCTGCGCGCATGCACCACGTTTGCGGCAGGCCGGAGCGGTCCGCGTCTGCGGGAAAATGGCGTCCAGGCTCGCCCTGGAGGGGCCAGGGCGAGCGACTGCCGATCCCGCCGCGATGTCAACCCTGCAACGGACCCCAGTTCGGGTCTGACGCAAAGGACGGCGTCGGCACCAGAAACTCGCCACGACCGAACACGTCGACCATGTAGATCTTCGATCCGGCGCTGCCGCCGGGATCGCGGAAGAACATCACGTAAAGCCCGTTTGGCGCCCAGGTCGGTCCCTCGTTGTGGAAGCCTTCTGTCAGGATGCGCTCGCCCGACCCGTCGGGCTTCATCACGCCGATGGCGAAGCCCGAGGATTTCTGCCGCGTGAAGGCGATGAGGTCGCCCTTGGGCGACCAGACCGGCGTCGAATAACGCCCCTCGCCGAAAGAAATGCGTTTGGCGCCACCGCCCGAGGCCGGCATGACGTAGATCTGCTGGGTGCCGCCCCGGTCGCTTTCGAACACGATCTGTCCGCCGTCCGGCGAATAACAGGGCGAGGTGTCGATCGCGGCCGTGTTGGTCAACTGGTGCTGAGCCTTGCTGCCGATGTCGAGGCTGTAAAGGTCCGAATTCGCCCCCTGGCTCAACGACATGATGACGTCCTGCCCGTTGGGAGAGAAGCGTGGCGCAAAGGTCATGCCGGGGAAGTCTCCGACGCTCGAGCGCTGCCCCGATTCGAAGTTGAGCAGGAACACCTTCGGCTCGTCCTGGCCGAACGACATATAGGCCACCTCCTGGCCCGACGGGGAGAAGCGCGGTGTCACCACCAGGTCCTCGCCGCGCGTCAGATATTTCACGTTGAAGCCGTCCTGATCCATGATGGCCAGGCGCTTCTTGCGTTTCTCCGCGCTGCCGGTCTCGTCCACGAAGACGACGCGGCTATCGAAGAAGCCCTTCTCACCCGTCACCCGCGTGAAGACCGCGTCGGCCACGATATGGGCGACGCGCCGGGAATTCGCGGCATCGGTCGCATATTGCTGGCCCGCCACCTGGGACCCGGACGACAGATCCCACAGCCGGAACGCTGTGTTAAGGCTGCCGCCGCTGCGGCTGGTGCGGCCCGTCAGCACGAATTGCGCCGTTGTGGCCTTCCAGGCCGCCAGGTTCGGCGCGTCGGGGTCGGTCACCGGTTCGGGGAAGCTCGAAGCATCCACCGGCTGGATAAAGGTGCAGCGCTTGAAATCGTTGGCGATGATGCCCGACAGCTTGGCGCCCTGGTCGGCATCGCCCCCGAAGTTGGTCACCGCCACCGTCACGGGTCGGAACGCGCCGCCAGGGCGGATATCCAGGAACCGATCCTGCGCGACCGCGGAACGGCCCATGAGGGCGGCGCCGGCAGTCGCCGAGAATGCGGCGAGGGTGGCGCGTCGGGAAAGGAGGGGCTGCATCAATCAGTCCTTGAGGGCGCGACGAGGCGGAAATCGGACACGGCATGGACCTGGAAGGTTAACCGGCCATTTCCTGCGGGTCGAAGCGCAGAACGCGACCTTTCCACTCGTCATAATAAGGGGCGTATTGGGACGGGATGCGCAGCGGATTGCAGCGGCGAACCGCCCGCAGCGCGCTTTCCGCGAGGTTCCGCAAGGCCGGGTCGCTCGGCGGGTTGACCAGCACCGGGTCGCTCGAAAGGCCGCCGCTCTCGTCATAGGTGACGCGGATCTGCGGCACATATTTCTGCCCCGGGTTGAGGCCGAGATAGCTCCAGCACTGCCGGTATTGGTCTTCCATCAGGCCGTCGAGCTGGCCCCAGAGCGAAGGCGCCATCTTGTCCGCATGGGCCGTGGCCGAGCCGAGTGACGCCACCTTGGAAGGCTCGCGACCGGTCGCGGCCTTCTGGGCCGGCGCGTCGTGGCTGAGCAGGCGCGAAATGTCGGTCAGGTCGAAATTATGCGATTGCGCGTCGGTTTGCTCGGGCGGCGCGGCGGGCTGGGGCGGCGCCGGTTGGCGGGCCGCCTTGGCGGCCTTGGGGGTCGGCTTCGGGCTTGGCTGATCGGTCGGCTCCTGGTCGAGCAGCTTCGCGAGCTGGTCCGGCTTCGGCACGACCTTGGGCGGCCGCGGCAC
>NZ_JARPVX010000157.1:0-3561 GCF_033947565.1 Lichenihabitans sp. Uapishka_5 | reverse complement strand
CGCGGCCGCATGACCACGGGGCAGGTCATCGTGCGTTCGGCCGTCCAATCGGCCGCCCGCTCGCTCGGGTCCTCGGTGGCGCGCGAGATCATGCGTGGTGTGATGGGCGGCATCCGGCGCTGATCGCCCTGCCGCGATTGACTTCCCGCTTCACGGCGCCACGTCCCGCTTGACAAGAGGGCGGCTTGGCCGCGGGAGGCTCATCATGGACATGCGCGCGCTCGGACGATCTGGCTTGAAGATCGCGCCGCTGGTGTTTGGCGGCAATGTGTTTGGCTGGACGGCCGACGAGGCGACGAGCTTCGCCCTGCTGGACGCTTTTGTGGATGCTGGCTTCAACGCGATCGACACGGCCGATGTGTATTCGCGTTGGGCGCCGGGCCACCAGGGCGGCGAGTCGGAAGCCGTCATCGGCCGTTGGCTGAAGGCGAACCCGGGCAAGCGCGACAAGGTGCTGATCTCCACCAAGGTCGGCATGGAGCTCGGCCCCGACCGCCAGGGGCTGTCGGCCCGCTGGATCGCCACGGCGGCCGAGGATTCGTTGCGCCGCCTCGGCATCGAGACGATCGACCTGTACCAATCCCACAAGGCGGACGATGCTGTACCCCATGCCGAGACGCTGGGCGCCTACGCCAAGCTGATCGGGGCCGGCAAGGTGCGGGCGATCGGCGCTTCGAATTTCAGCGCCGCGCAGCTTGCGGCGGCGCTCGAGATCGCCAAGGCCGAGGGGCTGCCACGCTACGAGGCGCTGCAGCCGGAATACAACCTTTACGACCGCGCCAGCTATGACGGCCCGCTGCGCGACCTGGCGATCCGCGAGATCCTGGGCGTCATCCCCTATTTCGGCCTTGCGGCCGGCTTCCTGACCGGCAAATACCGCTCGGAGGCCGATCTCAACCAAAGCCCACGCGGCAAGGGGATCGCCAAATATCTGAACCCGCGTGGCACTCGCATTCTGGCGGCGCTCGATGCCGTATCGGGCGACCTCGGCGCCAAGCCGGCGGAGGTGGCGCTGGCCTGGCTGATGGCGCGTGAAGGCGTCACGGCCCCGATCAGCAGCGCCACGTCGCTGACGCAGCTCGAAAGCCTGATGAAGGCGGCGCGGCTGCGCCTGCCCGCCGATGCCGTGGCGGCGCTCGACGGTGCCAGCGATCAATCGGCAGGCTGATCCTCGGCATCGAGGTCGAGGATCTGCGGCGCGTGGCCCGTGGTCTCCAGAAAGGCCACGAGGTCGGCCGGCGCGATCGACGTGGTCCTGGTGTTGATCAGCGGGTGGCAATTGACCGTCTCGCCGCGGTGAGACGCTTGTCGAGAACCACCCGCACGAGGCCTGCGGTGTCGTTGATCACGGCAAAGGGCGATACCGAACCGGGCCGGACACCGAGATGCTCGAAAAGCGCTTCGGGCGACGCAAAGGACAGCCCGCCCTTGGCGCCGATGAGGCCGCGCAGGCGCTTCAGGTCGACGCTGCGCTCTTCGTCGAGCGTCACCAGGAAATAGGTCTTCTTGTTGTCGCGCAGAAACAGGTTCTTCGTGTGGGCGCCGGCGATCAGGCCGCGCAGCGCGCGCGACTCGTCCACCGTGAACACGGCGGCATGGTCGGTCGTGTGGCTGGCGATGGCGAGATCGGCCAGGCGGGCCAACAGGTCTTCGGGGCTGAGCGGCACGGGAACTCTCGCAAAAGGCGCGACGGACTCGCCAAGCGGCGCCGCATCGCGGATGATCCTTCAGTGAGAAGCGGAGCGCCGCAGCCGCGTCAAGCGCGGGATGAGGACGCCGTCGGACGAAGGGGAAACGTCGTGGATGTTGCGAACAAAGCGCGCCAGGGAAGCGCGAAGCGGTCGCTCGCGCTCGATGCGGCCAGGGTGTCGCGGCTCGAGCGCGACCATTACGCTATCATCGACATCGGCTCGAATTCCGTGCGGCTCGTCGTCTACGACGGCATCGGCCGGGCGCCGCTGCCGCGTTTCAACGAAAAGTCGCTGTGCCGCCTCGGTGAGGGCCTGGCCCAGACCGGCGCCATCGCGCCCGAGAATTTCAGCCGTACCATCGAGGCGTTGCGCCGTTTCCGCGCCATCGCGGACGCCATGGGGGTGGATCGTATCGACGCCACCGCCACCGAGGCCATGCGGCGCGCCAGCAACGGCCCGGAGCTGCAACGCCTGATCGAGGCCGAGACGGGTTTGACCATCCGCATCCTGAGCGGCGCCGAGGAAGCGCGGTTCGCGGCGCTCGGCGTCGTTTCGGGCTTCTTCCGCCCGGTCGGCCTTGTGGGTGACATGGGCGGCGGCAGCCTGGAGGTCGCGGAAGCGCTCGACGATCACGTCGGCGATCGCTGGGTGAGCCTGCCGCTCGGGGCGCTGCCGGTCGAGGCTCTGATGGCGCAAGGGCTGTCGGCCGCCAAGGACCGTATCGACGCCATGCTGAAGGCCGACCTGCCGCCGGCCCTGACCCGGCCGGTGTTTTACCCCGTGGGCGGCGGCTGGCGGGCCTTCGCACGCGTCCACCAGATGGCGGTCGGCGCGCCGATCCATGTGGTGCACGGCTACACGCTGTCGACCGATGCGGTGCGGGACTTCGCCAAGACGCTTTATCGCATGGCGCCCGACAAGCTCGCGGGCCTGCCCGGCATGCCGGCGCGCCGCGCCCGGACCCTGCCGGCTGCGGCGCTGCTGCTCGACCGGGTGCTGAAGCGCCTGGCACCCGAAGAGGTGGTGTTCTCGGCCCTCGGGCTGCGGGAAGGGTGGCTTTATTCTCAGCTGAGCGAGCGCGAGCGTTACCTCGACCCGCTGGTCGAGGGCGCCCAGGCGATCGGCCTGCCGCTCGCGCGCGTGCCTGGATTCGCGCCCGAGTTGGTGCGCTGGACCGCGACGCTCTTTCCGGGGGAGACGGCGGCCGAAACGCGGCTGCGGGTCGCGGTCTGTGCCTTGTCGGATCACGCTTGGCGCGACCACCCGGATGTGCGGGCCGAGGAAAGTTTCCGCCGGCTGCTGCATTTCCCATTCATCGGCATCACCCATGCCGAGCGGGCTTATCTGGCCAGCTGCATCCATGCCCGCTACGGCGGCAAGTTCGACGATCCTTACCTTGGGCCGGCGCAGGCTTTGTTGTCCAAGGCGGCCCGCAGGCGCGCCCAGGTGCTCGGCCGTGCCATCTCGCTGGCCTACCGCATTTCGGCCGGCATGCCGCCGGTGCTGGCGGGCTCGCGCCTGACGGTCGCGTCCGACTGCGTCCATCTGGCGGTCGGCGAGGCGGCCCGCGTGCCCGACAGCGAGGCGGTGGCGGATCGCCTGAAGCTGCTGGCCAGCGCCATCGGCCTCAAGAAGTTCCGGGTCGAGACGCTGGCCGGCTCGACCTGAGGCACCCTGCGTCCGGCGCGTTCAGCGCGCGGCGCCGATCAGCTGCGCGATCGGGTCCTTGTGGGCCGGCGCCGTGGCCTTGTGTGTCGGCGCCGCAGCCTCCTTGTGGGCGACGGCGGCCGGGTGGGTTACGGGCTTCTTGGCCGTGTGCGGGATCGGCCTGGGGGCTGGAGCCGGCGGGGGCGCGGCCGGCGTCGCATCG
>NZ_JARPVX010000156.1:0-3782 GCF_033947565.1 Lichenihabitans sp. Uapishka_5 | reverse complement strand
CTGCGGAACGCCGCCCCCACCGCCGCCCGCAGCCCCGCAAGGCGTCGCACCGCAAGGTGGCGGCGTTCCGCAGGGCGCAGCACCCAGGGCGGCACCCGGTCAGCCGGCTCCAGGCCAGCAGAGCCAGCAGCGCAACAACGGTAACGGCGCCATTGTCGGCGCGGCGGCCGGCTTCGTGGGGGGCTTCCTGGCCGCCCAGGCGGTGCAGAACTTCAATCAGGTCCGCGCCGACCGGCAGGAGTTCAACGACAACGGCGTGGCGATCATCCGCGAGCCGGGCCGCACCATCGTCGAGCAGGACAATCAGTTCTACATCGCCCATGACGAGAACGAGCGGTTCCGCGACCTCGGCTATGAGGTCGATGTGCAGCGGCAGGGCGGCTACGACGTCGCCAGCTATGACCGGCCGGACGGATCGCGCATCTTCACCTACACGGACGACCAGGGCCGCCTGATCCGCCGGGTGCGCGAATATCCGAACGGAAGCCAAGTCGTCCTGATCGACAACCGCTACACGCGCTACGACCGTAACTTCGTCGACGATGTCGTGAGCTTGCCGCCCCCGCCGCCGGCCGACCTGCCGCCGCCGGATCGGTACATCGTCGATGCCGCCGATGCGCCGCCCGCAATCGTCTACGACACGCTGGTGGCCCCGCCGGTGGCGCCGCTGCCGCGCCGCTACACGCTCGACCAGGTGCGCTACAGCCCGGACATCCGGGCCCGGATGCGCAGCGTGGACCTCAGCGCGATCAACTTCGACTCAGGTTCCTGGACGGTGTCGCCCGACCAGGCGCAGCGCCTCGCCTCCATCGCGGGCGCCATCAACGCCGCGGTGCGGCGCGACCCGAAGGAGATCTACATGGTGGAGGGCTACACCGACGCCACCGGCAACCCGACCGACAATCTGTCGCTGTCGGATCGTCGGGCGCAATCGGTCGCCGCCATCCTGAGCCGCAACTTCCAGGTGCCGGCCGAGAACCTGGTCACCCAGGGCTACGGTCAGCAATATCTGAAGGTGCAGACGCAAGGGCCGAGCGTCGAGAACCGCCGCGTCGCGGTGCGTCGCATCACGCCGCTCCTCGGCCAGGGCGCCAGCGCCCAGTAGCTTGGTGCAAACCCTTCTCCCGTGCGAACGGGGGAAGGGATCGCGGCCAAGTCCTGTCTCTCATCCGACCTTGCATCGCGAGGCGACCGCCTCCCGTTCACGCGGGAGGCGCATAAACCTGTGCGAAGAGCCCAACCTTGACCATTCGGTCATCCTGGCCTGATATGCGCGGGCTTCGTGGCCGAAGCGGAATCTTAAGCACTCGGCCCTAGGCATGGTTAAACAACCGAACGAGTGCGCATGCCGGTCCGCTTCACCCTGAACGCCATGCCCCGCTGGTCCTGATGCCGGTCGCACGCGTTCTGAAATTTTTCCTGGTCGCAGCCGCATTGTTCCTCGCGGGTTGCGCCGCGGAGCCGCAGGCCAGGCTCGCCGGCAAGCTGGCCGGTCGCGTTTGGGACCCGAAGCTCGGCGTGTGGTCGAGCCCGCAGATGGTGGCGGACGGCGAGGCCGTGCCGCGCGGCGGCGGCAGCTATCTCACGGGCCGCCCCTACGTCATCGGCGGCCATACCTATGTGCCGAGCGCCAACCCCAACGGTTACGCGGTTGTGGGCACGGCCTCCTGGTACGGCGACGCTTTCCATGGCCGTCGCACCGCCAATGGCGAGGTCTTCGACAAGCGTTCCATTTCGGCCGCCCATCCCACCCTGCCGCTGCCGAGCTATGTGCGGGTCACCAACATGGGCAACGGCCGCTCGATGATCGTGCGGGTCAACGATCGCGGCCCTTACCACGGCGGCCGCGTCATGGACGTGTCGCAACGGGTGGCGGAAGCCTTGTCGTTCCGCGGTGCCGGCACGGCGCGCATCCGCGTCGATTACATCGGCAAGGCACCGTTGTCGGGCTCCGACGACGAGACCCTGATGGCGAGCCTGCGCACCGACGGTGGCGCGGCCCAGATGCCCGGCATGTCGTCGGCCCCGACCACCCTTGTGGCGGACGCGTCGGACGAGCGGCGGGCCCCGACGCCGGCCGCTCCGTCCCCCAACCCGGTCGCGACGCGTCCCCCTGAGGCCGAGCAACCCGGTGACGCCGAAGCACCCGTCCCATCAACGCTGCTGCGTCGGGCCGCCGTGCCGGTGCCGCCGGCGCGGCCCTTCAGCGTCGGTCCGATGCCGGACCTCGACGCCGGCAGCCGGCATGGGCGTCGACGGCCCGTGCCGTCCCCCGCCACGGCCATGCTGCTGCCGCCGGTGGCGCCGCACCCGTCGCCCTTGTTGCGTCACGCCGCATCATCCCCATTGCGTCGGCAGGCATCGCTGGCGCCCCGGCGCGACACCGACGATTGAGCCGGGACGGCTTCGCTGAACAGGTCGACACCATGGCGATGATGCGCGTGGCAGGATGCGGATTCATGCGGGGGGCGCTCGCTGCGGCGGCCCTCATGCTGATGCCGGCCGCCGAGGCCGCCACCGACGACTTCCAAACGACGGCGGCCTTCGCCTATCTGGTGGATGCCGGCACTGGCACGGTGTTGTTCAGCAAGAACGGCGAGGCCCCGATGATTCCGGCCTCCACCACCAAGGTGATGACCGCCGAGGTGGTGTTCCACGAGATCAAGGATGGCCGGCTCAAGCTCGACGACACCTTTCGGGTGTCGGAACACGCTTGGCGGGACGGCGGCACCAAATCCGGTGGCTCCACCATGTTCCTGGCCGTCAACTCGACCGTCAGGGTCGAGGATCTGCTGCGCGGCCTCATCATCCAGTCCGGCAACGATGCCGCCATCACGCTGGCCGAAGGCGTGGCAGGCTCGGAGGACGGCTTCGCCAAGCTGATGAACGAGCGCGCCCGGGCGATCGGCATGGCGCACTCCCACTTCACCAACCCTTGGGGGCGCGGCGACCCCGACCACCGTGTCACGGCCAGCGACATGGCCCGGCTGGCCCAATGGGTGATCGACACCTATCCGGAGTTCTACAAGATCTTCGGCGAGCGCGACTTCACCTGGAACAAGATCCGCCAGCCCAACCGCAACCCGCTGCTCGCCATGAACATCGGCGCCGATGGCCTGAAGACGGGCGACCTGGCCGAAAGCGGCTACGGGCTCGTCGGCTCGGCGGTGCAGAACGACGAACGGCTGATCGTCGTGGTCAACGGCCTGAAGACGGCGCGCGATCGCGCCAACGAGGCCCAGAAGCTGCTGGCCTGGGGCTTCCGCACCTTCGAGGAACGCACCCTGTTCGGCCCCGGCGAGGCGGTCGGCACCGCTTCGGTGTTCGGGGGTGAACGCTCCGAGGTGGCGCTCGGCACTGCCAAGCCGATCACGGTGCTGGTGCCGCGCGGCTCGGGCGAGCGCCTCGCCGGCCGCATCGTCTACACCGGGCCGCTGCCGGCGCCTGTGCTGAAAGGCACCGAGGTGGCGCATCTCGTCGTCACGCGCGGCGCCTCCCCCTTGGTCGAGGTGCCGTTGCAGACCATTGAGGAGGTGCCGGTCGGCTCGCTCGGCAAGCGGGCCCTCGATGCTGGGTTCGAGTTGGTCGGCGGCTTCGTCCGCGAGCGGCTGGCGCGGCACTAGCCCTATGCGGCGCGGGTTTCTGATCACGCTCGAGGGCGGCGAAGGCGTCGGCAAGTCGACCCAGGTGCGGCGGCTCGTCGAGCGGCTGCGCGCTGCCGGCCGCCCGGCGCTCGGCACCCGCGAGCCGGGCGGCTCGCCCAAGGCGGAGGCCATCCGGGC
>NZ_JARPVX010000155.1:0-3796 GCF_033947565.1 Lichenihabitans sp. Uapishka_5 | reverse complement strand
GGCCCGCAGCGTCAGGGCGGCGAAAAGCAGCAGCGTCGCAAGGCTCCACAGCGCCGGCCGGCGCCAGCCGCGGCCGTCGGCGAACAACAGCGCGGCGCCGGTGAAGAAGGCCGCCAGGGCCGGCAGAACGGGATGGGCGGTCGGCGCCAGGTCGAGCCAGACGGGCGACAAGCCGAACAGCGCCGTCGCCACGGCGGCCACCCGGCTGCCATAGGCGAGCGACAAGGCGGCCGCCAGCGCCCCGAGGGCCCAAACGGCCGACACGAGGCCGACCCGGTTCATGGTCGTGATCAGCCGGCCCGGATCGGCCAGCACGGCATCGGGCAGCCAGTTCGCCAGCTCTCCGTAGCCGAAGCTGTTCGGCACCCCGCCCCCGAGGGCGCCGCCCATGCCGAGCCCCGTCGCATGGCCGTCGAGCAGCGCCACCAGCAGGCGATAAAGGCCGTCATCGGCAAGCCGGCCCGGCCCCTGGACCAGCGCCGCGAACGCCGCCAGCAGCAGGATCGTCACCGCAACAGCGAGGCCGTCCCCGAGCCCGGACGCGCCGGTGGCCCGCGCGGCCCTGGCCGGCGGCATCGGCAGATCGGCGACCGACATGTGTTGTGCTCCGAACGCCGCGAGGCCCCTACCTTCGCCGCGCAGAGGTTTGCGTTTCGTTGACCGCGTCGAACCACTTCCCGTTAACCTTAGCGTTTCCTTACCAGGCAGCTTCCCGAGCGGGCCGGCGCTTGCGGCCCCCCGCCGGACGAACTACACCACGAACCCATGATGGCCCTCGCGAACCCGGCCAATTTCATGCGCATCTCGGGGCGCCTGCTGCCCTGGCTCGCGGCCACCACGGCCGTGTGCCTGCTGGTGGGGCTGATCCTCGCGCTCGTGGTGGCCCCGCCCGACTATCAGCAGGGCGAGACCGTGCGGATCATGTTCATTCACGTGCCGGCCGCCTGGGTGGCGAGCTTGTGCTACATGGTGATGACCGGCGCGGCGCTGGGCACGCTGGTGTGGCGCCACCCGCTGGCCGATGCGGCCCAGAAGGCCGCCGCACCCCTCGGGGCCGCCTTTACGTTCACCTGCCTCGTCACCGGCTCGCTGTGGGGCAAGCCCATGTGGGGCACCTATTGGGTGTGGGACGCGCGGCTCACCTCCGTGCTGGTGTTGTTTCTGATCTACCTCGGGCTGATCGGGCTGTGGCAGGCCATCGAGGAGCCCGGCCGCGCCGCACGGGCCGCCGCCATCATGACGCTGGTGGGCGTGGTCAACATCCCGATCGTCAAATTCTCGGTCGACTGGTGGAACACGCTGCACCAGCCGGCCTCGGTGTTCCGCATGGGAGGTCCGGCCCTCGATCCGTCGATGTTGTGGCCGCTGCTGGTCATGGCCGCGGGGTTCAGCCTGTTGTTCGCCACCCTGCACCTCTATGCGATCCGCACCGAGGTACTGCGCCGGCGGTTGCGCCGCCTGATGCTGAACGCCGCCGTTCCGGCCGCCGCCACAACCTTTGCGATCGTCGAGGCCGCGCCGTGACGGCCCTGTCCGCCCTGCTGGCCGTGCCGCACGTCGGCTTCATCCTGGCCGCCTATGGCGTGACGGCGGCGGTGCTGGGCGGCACGGTGGCGGCCCTGGTGCTCGACCGGCGCCGTCAAACGCGGCGACTGCGGCGCTTCGATCCCCGCGGCCGTGGCGCGGCGGGCCGATGAGCCCGTCCGGCGAAGCGCGATCCGTGCCCTGGGGGCGCCGCTCGTTCCTGGCGCTGCCGCTGGTGGTCTTCGCCTCCATCGCGGCGCTGCTCGGGCTCAGGCTCGGCGACGGCGATCCGGCGCTGCTGCCGTCGGTGCTGATCGGCCGGCCGGCCCCGAATTTCGACCTGCCGGCGATCGCGGGGCTCGGCGTACCGGGGCTGGCCGCGCGCGACCTGCGGGCCGGGCACGTGTCGCTGGTCAACGTCTTCGCCTCCTGGTGCGTCGAATGCCATGCCGAGCACGACGCCCTGCTGGCCCTGGCCCAGGACCCGGACCTGAAGGCCGAGGGCGTGACGCTGGTGGGCCTCTCCTACAAGGATGCCCCCGCCGACGCGCAACGCTATCTCGCCTCGGAGGGCAATCCCTTCGCGGCGGTCGGCAACGACGCGGCCGGCCGCACCGGCATCGACTTCGGCGTCTACGGGGTGCCGGAAACCTATGTGGTGAAGGGCGACGGCACGATCGCCTTCAAGCTCGTCGGCGGCGTCACGGAGCGCAACCTGCCGGCCTTCAAGGCCGAGATCGCCAAGGCCATGCGCTGAGGCGGCGGGACAGCAATCATCGGATCGTTCGAATGCGAGCGATCTGCCACACCGGACCGCAACACCTGGCCCCTAGGATGATGGCTCATCCGCCCGGGGCAACGCCATGACCTTTTTGTCCGTTACGCCCGACGCCTTCTGGGACGCAGTTCCGGCTGCGCCGACACGCGCGCGGGTCGCCCGTTCGGTCGGCATCACGGCCCCCGTCGTCGCGGCTTTGTTGAGCGCCGCGGTTCTCACCGTGCCGGCAAGCGTGGTGGAGACCAAGGCTGCGAAGCTCGGCCTCGTGCTGACCTTTGCGCGGCATCGCGTTCTGGCGTCCTGCGAGGGCTGATACCAACCTGCATCGATCGGACCCTGTCACGGTCCGTCATGCCGGGGTGTAACAGACCAGGGGGCCACGCCTGCGCAGCGGGTGGGGTAGCCGGCGGAGGGGCGGCCTGCGACGCCGAGGCTCCCCGGTTCCGGGTTTGCGCTGCGCTTGCCCGGAATGAAGGAACCGGTGTCATCACAGCTTGGTGAGCGTTTTCAGGCGCCGTCGACAACACCGATGAACGGCAGCTGCCGGTACGAATGGGCGATGTCCATACCATAGCCGACGACGAACAGGTCCGGGCAGGTGAAGCCGAGGAAATCGGCCGTCACCTGGACGGCGCGCTTGTTCGGCTTTTCCAGCATCACGGCGATCATTACCCGCCTGGCCCCACGCGCCGCCAACAGGTCCTTGGCAAAGGCCAGGGTGCGGCCCGATTCCAGGATGTCGTCGAGGATCACCACGTCACGCCCTTCGACGGGCGAATCCACGTCCTTCAGGATCTCGACCTGCCCGGTCGAGACGGTGCCCTGCCGGTAGCTCGACAGGTGCATGAACTCGACCTGCGGGTCGAGGTTCTCGCGGTGCAGGGCGCGCACGAGGTCGGCCGCGAAGATGAAGGAGCCCTTGAGGATCGCTACGACCAGCAGGTTCCGGGGCGCCGCGGCCCGGATCTCGATCGCCAGCCTGGCGATACGGGCCGCGATCGCGGCCTCGTCGAACAGCACCCGCACCGCAGGGTTCCCGGTCATCGCGCATCCCTCACGCCGGCATCCGACACGGCCACACGCTCGGCCGCGAAGCTGACCGAAAGGTCATGCCCTTCGGCAGGAGGCTTGTCGAGGCGGCTCGTGAAGGTGACGGTCTCGCCCGGCGCGAGGCTGCGCTTCGGGGCTTCGGCGGTCCAACTGGTCAGCGTCGCCGATCCGGCATCCCGGATGGCGAGACGCAGGCGCGGCACCGCCATGCGGCTCGGGTTCGGGTTCGTCAGCTTGCCCTCGACCGCGAGGCCGTCCGGCGTGCGCTCGGACGTCAGCCCGCTGACCACGAGGCTCGCCGGTTCGGTGGTCAGGCCGGCGGCCCGGTAGAGCGCCGCCGCCCCCGGCACATGGCGGGCGATCGGGCCACGCCAGCCCAGCAGGCCCGACAGCCCGACCAGCACGCCGAGCGCCAGCCCGATGCCGGCCAGCGCCGACCCCTCG
>NZ_JARPVX010000154.1:0-3835 GCF_033947565.1 Lichenihabitans sp. Uapishka_5 | reverse complement strand
CAACCTCCCAGACCGGGAAGGCGGACGGGCCGGCAGGGCCGACGGTCCAAAGCTCGTCGGCCCCGCAGGCCGCCAGCGCCGCGTCGAGGCCGGCGCTCCCATCCGGCCACCAGAGTGAAACCGGGCAGCGGCCGCGGGCCGCCGCGCCGATCATCGAAAGGTCGGCCAAGGCGCTCACCCGCACCACGAGGCGATCGACGCCTTCCTGGATCGCGCTCGCGGCGTTAACGGCGTCCTCCACCAGGGCCAGCATGCGGGTCATGGTTCGGCTCCTAGCGCGCCGCCATCGTCGAACCGGCGGCGTGCGACTCGAGCAGCACCGCATAAGCGTCCAGCATGTCGTGTTCCATGCGATCGACGGAGAAATGCGCCTCCACATGGAGGCGCGCGCGCCGCGCCATGGCGTCCCGGGCACTGGCACCGAGCCGCAAGGCTGCCCCGATGGCGTCGGCGAGCGCCTCGGCGTCGCCGGCCGGCACGCGCCAGCCGGTGCGGGCTTCGGGCGCGGTTTCGGGCGGCGCCAGCACGGTTTCCCGCACTGCGCCGAGGTCCGACACGACCACGGGGGTGCCGACCGACTGCGCCTCCACGGCGACGCGGCCAAAGGTTTCCGGCTCGGTCGAGGGCACGGTGACGACGCTTGCGGCCATGAAGGCGGCCGGCATGTCGTCGCAATGGCCGACGCGGCGGATCACGCCTTCAAGCCCGGCCTTGGCGATCAGCCCGTCGAGTTCCTTGACGTAGCCGGTCTTGCCCTGCTCGTCGCCAGCCAGCACGAAGACGGTGCCGCCACCGGGATCCTGCCGGGCGAGCCGCGCCGCGGCCTCGATCAGCACCCGCTGCCCCTTCCAGCCGGTGAGCCGGGCCGCCAGCAGCACGATGCGGTCTTCCGGCGCCACGCCCCAGGCGGTGCGCAGCCGCTCGACGCGGGCAGGATCGATCGCCTCGGGCGTGAAACGCCGCAGGTCGGCGCCGTTCACCACCACCCGCAACCGTTCGCGCGCCCAGGGAAAGTTCTTGATGATCAGGTCGCGCGTATAGAGCGAATTGGCCACCACCATGTCGCCCCGCGCCATGACGGAATTGTAGCGCAGCTTCAACGGGCTGCGCCCGCTATAGGCGCCGTGGTAGGTGGTCATGAAGGGCGTCCGGGTGAGCCGGCAGGCCGCGAGCGCCACCCAGGCGGGGGCCCGCGACCGGGCATGCACCAGTGCCGGCCGCTCGGTGTGAACCAGCCGGATCAGCTTGCGGACGTTGAGCGCCATGGCGAGCGGGTTTTTTTCCCCGGCCGGAAACGGCACCCAGATGCCGCCGCGCGCCTGCAGTTCGGCCACCAGCCGGCCACCCTCGCAGGCCACGAGGGCTCGCGCCCCCACGGCCGCGAGCGCCCCGGCCGTATCGACGGCGGTGCGCTCCGCCCCGCCCGCGTCGAGCGCCGGAATGATCTGCAGCACCGTGCGCCCGGCGAGCGGATGGGTTTGATCCTGCACGAACGGGGAAGCGGCATAGCTTTGCGGCATCGGCTCCCCAGGTCTACACAGGTTCTCACCAGCCTCCTGCAGGCCGCCGGCCCTTAGCAATGGAGTGAACTTCTTTAACAATGCGTGACGACGATCTCCACTTTCTTGTGCCGCCGCCGCTGCCGGGCGGCGCCCCCCGGCGCCTCGCCTATCGCCGCACACGCGCGGCACCCGGGGTCGGCGGCCCCGGCCTCGTCTGGCTGGGCGGCTACAAATCCGACATGGCGTCCACCAAGGCCGTGGCGCTCGACGCCTGGGCCAGACAGGCCGGCCGGGCCTGTCTGCGGTTCGACTATTCCGGTCATGGCGAGTCCGACGGCGACTTCACTGACGGGACGATCGGGCTCTGGTTCGCCGACGCGCTGACGATGATCCGCTCCGAAACGGAGGGGCCGCAGGTGCTGGTCGGATCGTCGATGGGCGGCTGGATCGCGCTCCTGGTGGCGCGGGCCTTGGCGGAAGCCGGTGAAGCCCATCGCCTCGCCGGCACGGTGCTGATCGCCCCGGCGGTGGATTTCACGGAAGTGCTGATGTGGGCCCAGTTCACCCCCGCGATCCGCCACGTCATCGAGACGGAGGGGCGCTGGATGCGGCCGACCGATTACGCGGCCGAGCCGGTGCCGGTGACGCGAGCATTGATCGAAGACGGCCGCCGCCACCTGCTGCTCGACGCACCGATCCGGACGCATGGGCCCGTGCACATCCTGCAGGGGATGCGTGACCCGGACGTGCCCTGGCAGCATGCCATGCTGCTGGTCGAACACCTCACCTTCGATCCCGTCAGCGTCACCCTGATCAAGGATGCCGACCATCGGCAATCACGGCCGGAGGACATCGACCGCCTGATCCGGGCCGTCGACGCCATGATGGCGCCGGCGATGCCGGGCTGACCTTCGAGCTTCAGGCCCACATCATGGTCTCCATCGCGGCGGCAGCCGCCTCGGGCTTCGGCACGGGCGCCGTTCTTATCGTCGCCATCGGGGCGCAGAACTTGTTCGTGCTGCGCCAAGGTCTTTTGTGCCGGCATGTCGGGCCCGTGGTCGTGTTGTGCGGCCTCGCCGACACGGGGCTGATCGCGGCGGGCGTGGCCGGCGCGGGATCGCTGCTGCAGATGGTACCGGACCTCGCCACGGTGATGGCGCTCGGCGGCGCCGCGTTTCTGGGTTGCTACGGCGTCCTGGCGCTCCGCCGCGCCACGACCGGCGCGAGCCTCGACGCAGGATCGCAGCCGGCCATGACGCTCGGGCGGACGCTCGCCACCGCGGCCGGCTTCACGCTGCTGAACCCGCATGTCTATCTCGATACGGTGGTGTTGATGGGCGCCGCGGGGGCAAGCCAGCCTGCCGGTCTCCGGCCCATCTTCGTGGCCGCCGCTTCCGCCGCGAGCTTCGGCTGGTTCGCGACCGTCGGCTTTGGCGCTCGCATCCTGGTGCCGCTATTCGCTCGTCCCGCCATCTGGCGCTGGCTCGACGCCCTCGTGGGCTGCACCATGCTGATCCTCGCCGCAGTTCTGCTGGGCCATGCCTGGGATGGCTGAGGGCGCCCTACCCCGGCCGCGCGCCAGGGTCGCGCAGCCCGTGTACGGCCGGGATGGCCAGCACCACGGTCGAGCTCAACGCCAGCCAGCCGGCCGCAAACCAGAGCGCTCCATCGCGACCCAACAAGGCCGACAACGGCCCGACAAGCGCATAGCCGACGGGCACGGGCGCGAAGGAGCCCAACCAGTCGTAGGAGCTGACACGCGACAAGGCCTCCGGTGGCACCTCACGCTGCATCGTGGTGTCGAACAACAGCGTGAACACCGCGAAGCCGGCCCCCGACAGCGCCGCGGCAGCCACATCGACCGGCAACGGCGCTCCGCAGGCGAGGCCCACCACCAGCGGCAGGCCCGCGAAGGTCGCCAATGTCGCGACCGCCAGGGGGCGCGCCGGGCGAAGCCGCATCGCCGCCAAGCCGCCTCCGACCGCACCAAGACCCTGGGCTGCGAGCAAAAGCCCCCAGGCCGAAGCGCCCCCGAACCTTGTCTCGGCCGTGAGTGCCCCGAGCACCATCGTGGGCGCCATCACGAGCATGTGATAAAATCCGAACTGCAACACGATGATCCAGAGCCACCGATGCTGCACGAAGGCGCCCCAGCCGAGCCGCAATTGTTGCAGGAACGGTTCGGCCGGCACGCTTGCGCGCGGCGGCAGGCGCAAGGCCATCAGGCAGGCGGCGCTGACCGCATAACTGGCGGCGTCGATCGCGATCGCCCAGGCGGCGCCCCCGCCCGCCACCACCACGCCCGCCAAGGCCGGCCCGGCCACCTGGGCGGC
>NZ_JARPVX010000153.1:0-3979 GCF_033947565.1 Lichenihabitans sp. Uapishka_5 | reverse complement strand
CAACAGCAGCCGCTACGCTACCCCACTCGACTCAGCCCGAAAGACAGCAGCTCTAGCAGTTTATGCGAGATAGGCGCCGACCTCCACTCCTTTGTGGCCGTAGCAACGAGCTAGTGGCAGCCGGCCGTAGCCGGCGAGTACGTTGGGTCATCCCGCCCGATCACGATCTGCGACTGGGCTGCGTGCTATGCATGCCATTCTGACGCCCCAGAGCATGAAGTTGCTCGAACGACTTCGCGCGGCACCGGCCGATGGCATTCGCATCCTAGCCCACATACTGGAACAGATAGACGCGGTGGCGGCCCAGGCGGACGATTAGCCCATCTTCTTCTTCAACTGCTCGATGAGCCCCCGGTAATCGTAGGTCGGGTAGAACTCGGTGCGGTAGCCGCCCCAGGCCTCGCCCTCGATGAGGCGATTGACGTCGCGCAGCTTTTCGGCCGGGAAGCGCAACGTCACCACCTGGCCGATACCCATCATCACGTACCAGGACACCACCGTGACGCCTTCGGGCGGAAAGTCGCGGAACCATCCCGTCGTCTTCAGGTGCTGGTTGATCTCGTCGACGGTCTTGGTTTCGTCGTGGCGCAGGAAGATCGTCAGCATGGTTTCGCCTGGGCCTCCGGTCGGGGAGGGCAGGCCCCCGGCGGGTGAGGGAAGGGCCTCGGCCGCTTCCGCGCTGCGCCGGGCGAGGCCGAGGAACGGCAGGCTGGCCAGCAGGGCCGCGAGGCTTCGACGTGTGGTCATGGATCATAAACTCCGGACGGGGCGGGGACGCCAGGTCAACGCCGTGGGCGTCCTCACGATCCCTGCGGCGTGGCGTCGGGCAGCCGCCCGGCCTCGATCACCGGGCACCGGTCCATCACCACCGTGATGCCGGCCGCCTCGGCCTGCGCCGCCGCCTCCGGATTGTGGACCCCGAGCTGCATCCAGATGGCCTTCGGTCGCCACGGCAGGGCCAGCACCTCATCCACGACCGCGCCGGCCGCGGCGCTGTTGCGAAACACATCCACCATGTCGACGGGCGCCTCGAGCGCCTCCAGCCGCGCCACCACGGGGGCGCCGAACAGCGGGCCCTCGAGCCCCGGATTGACCGCCGTCACGGCATAGCCTCGCGCCAGCAGCCAGCGCAGCACCCCGGCCGAGGGCCGGGCCGGATTGGCCGAGGCCCCCACCAGGGCGATGCTGCGGCTGTGGCGCAGGATGGCCGCGATCGCCGCGTCGGACGGGTTATGAAAGGTCATGCGAGCCGCGCCAGGGGGGATGGGCCCTGGACCTCAGCGAGGACCGCAGGCTTTTCTTCGGGTATCCTGATACCGATATAGACAACATGTTGTTCTGTAATGCTTTTTTGCTTGCAGGTCTGTCTGTCGGTTGTTGACCTTTGAAATCGCATGGCTTATGCACCGCCAACGATGCGAGGCCCGTGATGGGCCCCGTGTGTTTTTTGAAAACGGATCATCCCCGCCCATGTTCGGCAAGACGTATTCGGCCAAGGCGGCCGACATCGAGAAGACCTGGATCCTCATCGACGCCAAGGGCCTCGTGGTGGGCCGGCTCGCCACCATCATCGCCATGCACCTGCGCGGCAAGCACAAGCCGACCTTCACGCCCCACATGGACGATGGCGACAATGTCGTGGTGATCAACGCCGATCAGGTGGTGTTCACGGGCCGCAAGAAGGACCAGAAGATCTATTACCACCACACGGGATTCCCGGGCGGTATCAAGGAGCGTTCGGCCAAGTTCATCCTCGAAGGGCGCTTCCCGGAGCGCGTGCTCGAGAAGGCCGTGGAGCGCATGCTGCCGCGCGGGCCGCTCGGCCGCAAGCAGCTCGGCAACCTGCGGGTCTACAAGGGTGTCGACCATCCGCATGAGGCCCAGCAACCCGCCGTCCTCGACGTCGGTGCCATGAACTCCAAGAACAAGAAGGCCGCCTGATCATGGCCGAGACCACGCTCTCCTCCTTCGAAGACCTCAAGGGCGCCACCGCCGGCAACCGGCCCGAGGCTCCCGTCTACGCCCAGAAGCTCGACAAGCAGGGCCGGGCCTATGCGACCGGCAAGCGCAAGAACGCCATTGCCCGCGTGTGGATCAAGCCCGGCTCGGGCAAGATCGTGGTGAACGACAAGACCTTCGAGGTCTATTTCGCGCGGCCCGTGTTGCGCATGATCGTCAACCAGCCGTTCGAGGTCGCGGGCCGCGTGTCGCAATACGACATCATGGTCAATGTGGCGGGTGGCGGCTTGTCGGGCCAGGCCGGCGCGGTGCGCCATGGCGTGTCGAAGGCGCTGACCCACTACGAGCCGGAGCTGCGCACCGTGCTGAAGCGCGAAGGCTTCCTGACGCGCGACGCCCGCGTCGTCGAGCGTAAGAAGCCCGGCCGCGCCAAGGCCCGTCGCTCCTTCCAGTTCTCGAAGCGCTGACGCGGCGTCTTCGACGCGAAACCGTCAAGGACATCTGGAAAAAAGCGGCTTCGGCCGCTTTTTTCTTTGGGAACAGGGCCACGGAGAACCAGCATGGCGACGGTGTTCATCGACGGCGAGGCCGGCACCACGGGCCTCGGCATCCGCGACCGGCTGCTGCGCCATGCGGGCGTGACCCTGCACTCGATCGCGGCCGACAAGCGCAAGGACCTCGACACGAAGCGCGCCATCCTGCGCGCGGTCGACCTCGTGGTGTTGTGCCTGCCCGACGAGGCCGCCCGTGACACGGTGCGGCTTGCGGCGGAGCTCGGCCCAGAAGCGCCCAAGCTGCTCGACGCCTCGACGGCCCATCGCGTCGCCGACGGCTGGACCTACGGGTTCGCGGAACTCGAGCCCGAACAGGTCGACGCCATCCGCACGGCGCGCGCGGTGTCAAACCCCGGCTGCTACGCCACCGGCGCCATCGCGCTGCTGCGGCCGCTGGTGGATGCCGGCCTCGTGCCGGCCGGCACGCCGCTGACCATTAATGCCGTCAGCGGCTACAGCGGCGGCGGCAAGACGATGATCGAGAGCCACCAGAGCGGCGGCGCCCCGTCGTTCGAGCTTTATGGCCTGACGCTGCAGCACAAGCACGTGCCGGAGATCATGCGTTATTCCGGCCTGACCCGTCGGCCGCTCTTCGTGCCGTCGGTCGGCAATTTCCATCAGGGCATGCTGGTCAGCGTGCCGCTCCACCTCGATGAGCTGCCGGGCCGCCCCACGGTGGCGGCGATCCGCGACGCGCTCACGGCCCGCTACCCGGCCGGCGGCCATGTGGTGGCCTCCGAAGCCGCCGACGGGCGCCTCGAGGCCGAGGCGCTCAACGACACCAACCGCATGGAATTGCGGGTGTTCGGCAACGAGGGCCATCGCCATGCCGTGCTGGTGGCGCGGCTCGACAACCTCGGCAAGGGCGCCTCGGCGGCGGCCGTGCAGAACCTCGAGCTGATGCTCGGCCTCGGCTGAGCCGCCCAGAGGCTGTCAGGGCCAAATGGAACCATTTGGCCCGTTCTAGACGCCGCGCAGGAAGGCCGCGGCCTCGTCGATGGCCACTTGCGCCTCCGGCAGCCGGAGGCTCATTTGCATGAAGCCGTGGTGCACCCCTTCGTGCAGCCGCAGCGCATGCGGGACGCCGGCCTCGCGCAGCCGCGCCGCCAGCGCCAGGCTGTCGCAAAGCAACGGGTCGAGCCCGGCCGCGTTGAGGAACAACGGCGGCAAGCGACGCAGCAAGGCCGCATCGGTCTGCAGCGGCGACACGCGCGGGTCGGCCTGCATCGCCGCATCGGGCGCATAGAACTCCCAGAAACGCGCCATGGCGGCCCTGGTCAACCCGAACCCTTCCGCAAACCGGAGGTAGGACGGCGTGGCGGTGTCCGCCGCATAGGCGCCGTAGAACAACAGCCCGCAGGCGGGCGCCGGCCGGTCTTCGGCCAGCAGCGCCAGCGCCAGCGCGAGCCCGAGATTGGCGCCGGCGCTGTCGCCCGCGACCGCGATCGGGCCGCCCCTGGCGAGGG
>NZ_JARPVX010000152.1:0-4054 GCF_033947565.1 Lichenihabitans sp. Uapishka_5 | reverse complement strand
CAACAGCAGCCGCTACGCTACCCCACTCGACTCAGCCCGAAAGACAGCAGCTCTAACGCCAAAGCTTGAGAGACGGAGATCATCACGAGGGCCGCAGGCGAACCAATCGCCATCAAGCGTCATGTCACCGGCAATGGCGTGACGGTGGAGGAATACCGCCAAAGCGTCACACGAATTGATTGCTGATCTGAGGCGATAAGGGACGACTGGATGACATCTCACACGGCCAACACTCGATAAACCTTATGATCCATTTAAGCATTTAGCGAAAAAGCAACTTCCCCAAACACCACCTCTAATATATTGGTATAATCAAATATATAGATGAGAGGCTCGCTTCGTCTATCGATTAGTTAGTTTTCTAACCGCCCTCAGCGTTCGTGTTGCATCAAACAGAGTCTTGCTCCCTACTCGGTTTTCCAAGTGAGCGCTCGCGAACTTTGAATTGTAATTAAAGACATACTCTAAGTGATCTTTTCACTGAGTTGTTTGGTGCCGCAAGAGGGATTCGAACCTCCGACCCCCTCATTACGAATGAGGGTGGTTTCCCGGTTTCCCCTGCGGGCGCATGGGCTTAGCTGCCATGGGATACCCCGGAATACCGCCGGATTGCGCTCGATCTAAGTCCATCTAAGTCCGGACGCCCTGCCCGGGAACGCCGGCCGGATCGCTGTTGGAAACTCGCATACAAGTTTCCAACAGTCCCGCCCTGGATGCCGCTTGTCGTGCGCTGAGTCGCGGACGATCGGTGACCTGTCGCGGTGGCGGTCAGGAGACCTGGAGATGAAGCTGTCCTCGTTCGTTCGCGGCCTTGAGATAATGCGAACGCACTACACTGATTCCGATGGGTACCGCCTCGGAGCCGAGCACGACCAGATCCACCTGTTCGCATCGGATCTGCCGCTGACCGAGGAAGAGATGGCCGAACTGGACGCGCTCGGCTGGTTCCAGCCCGAAGCCGACGACCATGACCCGGAAGCGGGATGGAGCTGCTTCACGTGATCGTCGCCAAAACCGCGCCCTGAGGTTTTCCACAGCCGCTCCCGTTCACGTCTTGTTCTCCATGGCGGACGGAGTCAATCTGCCGCCATGTCGACCGCACTTGCATCCCGAATCCAGCAGGCCCGGATCGCGGCCGGGTACCCCACGCCGGACGCCGCCGCCATCGTGCTGGCGATGAACCCCGAGGTCTACAGGGGCCACGAGCAGGGCCGCCACAAGGTCAAGCCCGCCGAGGTCAAGCGCTACGCAGAGACCTTCCGAGTGACGACGGGCTGGCTGTCGAGCGGCATAGGGCTCGGGCCGGTGGGGTGAGGCCGAAAGTCAGAACTTAGGCGTTGGAACGCGACTGGCCTCAGCCGCATCGCGCAGAGCCTTCCCGTCGCGGTAGCGTTTGTCGATGGCGTCGTCGCTGATCGACAGCGCGTAGCCGTCTCCTCGTTCGCAGGTCGACGAAGGGCCGAGCAGGGTGACATGCAGGCCATCGGGCCGCGTCCACTCGAAATCCTGCGGAGCCTCCATGCCGAGGGCCATGCCATACTTGTCTTCGACCTTCTTCTCGACGACGAGGAAGCCCTCGCCCGAGCAAAACCTGAGCGTAAGCGAGTAGGCCACGGTCGGCGCGTCACCGGCGAAGTGGGCCTGGAACTCGCCATCAGACGTGTCGCAGTTCAGCACGCCATCATGCCGGTCGCTGTTGCCGTATTCGCACCGACCCATCTTCCGGAACATGTCATCGTAGCCCTGACCGAGGCTGACGCCTGCCAAGTCTCGCGAGTGCTCGTCTGCCCTGGCTGTCACGGTCATCAGGAGCACGCATGCACACAATAAAGCGAGATTCATGGACGCTCTCCGAAGGGCTCACCGCTGGTCATTTGCATCCGACGCTCCGTACCCAGGTCGCGTACCTTGAACCCGGATAGCGCTGGTTGAGCCTTTCATACTCGTCCGAGACCAACTTGCCGTACGGTTCGCTGACCATCACGCGGCGCCACCACTCCCGTCTCTTGGCATCCCCGACCATGCTTAGGAATGGAGTCAGTGCCACGGCAGCCAGCCAGAGTGGATGGGCAATGTACGCGCCAAGGATGCAAATGGCAGCGCTGGCGGCCATGATGCATCGGGAAGCCTGCGTCGCCCTGGCCTCGGCAGCGCGCTCGACCGCCGCGATGCCAGTTCGTTCCTTGAACTCTTGCATGCCACGGTTCCAGGCGAAGGTCTCGTCCTCCATCGCGACCGCATCGACCACCTTGTCTATGGCGGCAACGGCCTTCTCGACGGTGACGGCGAAGAACTCCCGTTTGACCCTGGAGCCGGCCAATGCCGAGTGGACCCGGCCCTCGACCAGTTGCGGGTTGGCCACATGCCGCTGGTGAGCCACGCGGAAGGTGCCGGCCATCCCGGTCGACAGTTCCCGCACGCGCTCCCGGACGGACCTCGTGGTGTATCCGATCTTGAGGACGCGCCGGCCATCGACCTCCAGGTTCGGATCGAGCACGTAAATGTAACCCGACTTGGTTACCTGCCCCATGAGAGCCCTTCTGCGGAAATAGGGCCTACTCGTCGTCATCACCCTCGCTGCCTTCACCGGCCGCGAAGCCCACCAAGATCTTTTCGGGACCCTTGTACAGAAGACAGCCAGCTGAGAACCGTGTTTCGACGTTGTTGACGAAGCGCGCGGCGTCCCAGCCCCGCTTGTCCGCCTCGTTCACGAACCAGGTCTTCACGTTCTTGGACATCCGGACCTTGTTATCTCCCGTCGCTCGATTGTAGAGCGCCAACACTCGCTCGTCGTCGCAGATCACGGCTGGTTCCTTGGCGGAACGCTCGCTGGGGTCGGGGAACTTGATGGCCATCTCACACCTGATCGTTGACGGAAGGTAAATACCAGCAGGGGCGTGGCCGAAGGTCAAGGATGGCGAACGTTGACGCCGCCCACTGGTTGCCGGAAGCTCCAGTAATGACGGACGAAAGCGGCGACATGTGCGAGATCAAGGCCAACGGCGAGTGGCTCCCGATTGGCATCGTCCAGGCGCTCGGCATGCACCCGGAGCGCCTGAAGCGCTGCCCGAAATGCCGCGGTCAAGTTCGGGCCCACAGGCTGGGCACCACCGACCAGCGCGCCCATTTCGAGCACCTGCGCGCCCATGACGGCTGTTCCCGCAGCGTCGCCTTCACCGGCACCCGCAGCCCGCACCCGCGCCAGGTGATCTGAACGCGCACGCCCTTGTGCCAGAACGGGATAACTCCATCCGGGCTCTTCCTCGGCGTCGGCCGGCATGCAACGCTCAGATCCGGCAACGAACCTTCGGTGCGGCCGTGACGGATCAGGAAGCGAAGCCAAGCAGGCTTGCAAGGTACATCGACGACGCCAAGGCGGACATCGCCAGAACGGTCGAGAGCACGGCCTGCCAGCCGATCCTCTTCATCGGCTCCGGGCTGTCGCGCCGCTACTTCGCGGGTCCATCGTGGGACGAACTCCTCGACCGCCTGGCGGATATGTGCCCGCTCATCGACAAGGAATACGCCTACTTCAAGCAGACGATGCGCGACCCGACGCTCATCGGCGAGCACTTCGCCCAACGCTTCCAAGACTGGGCCTGGGGCGACGGTAGAAAGAGCTTTCCTCCCGAGCTGTTCGACGGCACCGCACCGGCATCGGCCTACATCAAGCACAGCATCGCCGAGATGTTGAAGTCGTCTACTCCCTCGGACCTCCACGCCGTCGAAGCCCACAAGAAGGAGATCGCGGCGCTCACCGCCATTCGGCCGCATGCAGTGATCACGACGAACTTCGACCAGTTCCTGGAGGTGGCATTCCCCGAGTACCAGCCCATCGTCGGGCAGCAGATCATCCGGGGCGCGAACCTCTCGGTCGGGGAGATCTTCAAGGTGCACGGCTGCGTGTCCGAGCCGGCCAGCCTCGTCTTCACCAAAGGCGACTACGACGAGTTCTCCCGGCGGAAGAAGTACCTCAGCGCCAAGCTGCTGACCTACTTCAGTGTCAAATCGCTTCCAACGACGACCCCCATTTCGCGTCCAATCCCGACCCCTC
>NZ_JARPVX010000151.1:0-4277 GCF_033947565.1 Lichenihabitans sp. Uapishka_5 | reverse complement strand
GTCGCCATAGGCCAGCGTGTCCTCCCTGGTATCGCCGGCGACGCTGCGGCGGGCCTCGTAGCGGAGCGGCAGCCGGGCAAACGGGCCGCCCGCGAGGTCATAGGCCATGAAAGGGCGCACCACCTCGACCCAGGCCGGGGTGACGGGCCGCTGTGCCGCCGCGGGCCGTGTTGGTGCGGCGGCCTCCGGGAATGCGCTCGACACCAGCGCAGGCGGCGGGCCATGGGGGGCGAGCGCGCCGAAGCCGGCGCAGCCCAGCAGAGCCACGCCCCCGAGGGCGAGCCAGCGGCGTCGGGCCTTGGAGATGCCGCGAGCGGGCTCCGCCGTGGCGAAGCGCAGGCCATGCCGTAGGGCCTTTGAGCTGGCAGGGGCGAGGAGGGGGGCCATCAGGGTCATGCCGCCGACCCTGCGCGTTCGCCGTTGAGCCGATCGTTACCGGCGGGGGCCTTCCGGGTGGCAGAGTCAACGCCGCCTTACCGCGGCCAAGCGGGCCCTCGACGCCCGGCACGGCTTCGCCTAGGCTGCCACCGGGGACCACGATCGGGCGCTGCCCCACAACAAAGGCGGCGAAGCTGCCATTCGTCAGGCGCCCGCTTGTGCCGAAGCCACCAGGAGATCTCCTGACCGACACGCCGCCCCCTCCTGCCATCCTGGCGCGCTTCTGGGGCGTGCGCGGCTCCATCGCGTGCCCGGGCCCCGACACGCTGCGCTATGGTGGCAACACGCCCTGCGTCGCGTTGCGCTGCGGCGAACGGCAGGTGATCCTCGACGCCGGCAGCGGCTTGCGGGCGCTCGGGCTGTCGCTTGCGGCGGGACCGATGCCGGTGAGCCTCGACCTGCTGCTCAGCCATTGCCATGTCGACCACCTGATCGGCCTGCCGTTCTTCCAGCCGGCCTTCGATCCGGGCAGCACCCTGCGGCTCTGGGCCGGACACCTGACGCCCGAAACCCATCTGGCCCGCATGCTGGCCCAGCTGATGGTGCCGCCGCTGCTGCCGATCACGCCCGAAACCTTCCTGGCCGGCATGGACTACCGCGACTTCCTGGCCGGCGCGACGCTGGATCTCGGCGACGGCATCACGGTGACCACGACGCCGCTCAACCATCCCGGCGGCGCCACGGCCTATCGGGTGAGCCATCGGGGCGCGTCCGTGGCCTATGTGACCGACCACGAGCAGGGCCCGGGCGAGCTGCCCGACCGGCTGGTCGCGTTCGTCCGCGACGCCGACCTGATGATCATCGACGCCACCTTTACGCCGGCCGAATATCCGGGGCGGATCGGCTGGGGCCATTCCACCTGGGAAGCCGGGGTGCGGCTGGCGGAGCGCGCCGGCGTCGGCCAGGTCGCCTTGTTCCACCACGACCCGGCGCATGACGACGACGCGCTCGATGCCCTGGCGGCGGAGGCGGCGGCGCGACGGCCCGGCACCTTTGCGGCGCGGGAAGGGCAGGTGGTGGCGCTGGCGGAACGGTGACGGATCAGGCGCGCCGCCGGCCCAGCCGGGGCGCCAGGACGTGCCATGCGACCAGCACGGGCTCGAGGATCGCGATGCCGCACAGGATGCCGGCGAGCCGGTCGAGGCCCGGCCCAACGTCGGCCGTCGCATAGCTGTCTGGCACCAGCGTGACCAGCACCGCCAGGGTGAATTGCGTGCCTGAATAGCTGAGGGTCCCGCGCCCGTTCTCGATCAAGCGTCCGAGCCCAACGCCCACCACGGTGCCGGCCAGCATGGCGGGCCCGTTGCCGGGCGCCACGAGCAGCACCGCGCCAGCCAGCAGGGCGCCGCCGACGCACCCCGCAACCCGCTGCGCCAGGCGGACCGTGACCGGCGCGAGGCCGCTCGGGCCGAGGCGCGGCACCGCAACCACCATGGCGGCCATGATGCTGACAGCCGCCTGCGCCAGTTCGGGAAGCGGCAGGATGGCATGCAGCACGGGCAGCAGCGCCACTGCAACGGCGCCCTGGGCTGCATGGCGGAACGCCTGGGGGTGCCAGCCGAGGCTCGTCGCCGCGGGCAGGCGCGACCCCGGCCAGCGCCGTCGCACCGTCACGGTCGACAAGGCGCTGACCACGATGCAGGCGAGTGTTCCGGCGAGCACTTCGAGACAGCGCGTCGCCGCAAAGGCCGAGGCATCGAGCCCGGGATGCTCGAGTTTGTCGAGCCCGATCATTTCAAAGGTCAGGCCGAGAAACAGGAACGCATAAGCGTGCCGGTGGGTCAGGGCGCCGTAAAGAGACACGAGCGCCACCAGCCCGCCGTCCACCGCGACCATCAGCGGCCCGTTTCCGATGTGACCGAGCGCCACCGCCCCGAGGGCGCCGAGCGCCGTGCCGGCGAGCCGCAGCAAACCGCGCCTCAAACTGTCGAGCACGTGGCCGCGCATCACCATATAGCCTGAGAAGGCGGCCCAGGACACGTTGGCGGTGCCGAGCCCATGGGCCAGCACGATCGCCAGCAGCACCGACAGCACGCATTCGAGCGCATCGACGTGGCGAGCCGACCAGGCCGCTGCGAGGCGCCGCAGGCCGGCCCGACCCGCGAGGATCAGGCGGCTGCCTGGCGGTTCAGCGATCGGAGCCGCCGGTCGCCAGACGCTTCAGGGCAAACAACGCTTCGAGGGCTGCGCGCGGCGTCAGATCGTCGGGGTCGAGGGCCGCGAGCGCCGCCCGCAGCGCGTCGCCACCGCCGTCTTCGTGCAGCGCCGGCGCCACGGCCGGCTCGGGGATGGCGGCGAAAAGCGGCAGGTCGCCGACGAGGCGCTCCACCGGTGCCGCCCGGGAGCTGGCCTCGAGGCCGCTCAAGATCGAGCGGGCGCGCTCGACGGCGGCGCGCGGCAGGCCTGCGAGCTTCGCCACCTGGATGCCATAGGAGCGGTCGGCCGCGCCCGGCAGCACCTCGTGCAGAAACACCACGTCGCCCTGCCATTCGGTGACCCGCATGGTAAGGTTCGTCAGGCGCTTCAGGGTGCGGCCGAGCTGGGTCAGCTCGTGGTAATGGGTGGCGAAGAGGCCGCGCGAGCGGTTCACCTCGTGCAGGTGCTCGGCTGCCGCCCAGGCGATCGACAGGCCGTCGAAGGTGGCGGTGCCGCGGCCGATCTCGTCGAGGATCACCAGGGCGCGGGGGCCGGCCTGGTTCAGGATGGCGGCGGTCTCGACCATCTCGACCATGAAGGTCGAGCGGCCCCGCGCCAGGTCGTCGGCTGCGCCGACGCGCGAGAACAACCGATCCACGACCCCGATATGGGCGGCCGTCGCCGGCACGAAGCTGCCGATCTGGGCCAAGAGCGCGATGAGGGCGTTCTGGCGCAGGAAGGTGGACTTGCCGGCCATGTTGGGGCCCGTCACCACGGCGAGCCGGCCGCCGCCTTTGGCCGCGCCGCGCGGCGCCGTGCCGGTGAGGTCGCAATCGTTCGCCACAAAGGGCTTGCCGCGCCCCTTCAGGGCCGCCTCGACCACCGGGTGGCGGCCGCCCTCGATCGCAAAGGCGAGGCTCCCGTCGACCCGCGGCCGCACCCAGTTGCGGGCCGTCGCGAGTTCGCCCAGCCCGAGCGCCACGTCGAGCGCCGCAAGCGCGTCGGCGGCGGCCCGGATGGTTGGGGCCGCGGCGAGCACCAGCGCCGCGAGGCCGCCGAATACCGCAAGCTCGTGCGCCAGCGCTTCGGCGGCGGCCGAGCCGATGCGTCCGTCGAGTTCGGTCAGCTCCACCGTGACGAACCGCATGGCGCCCGCCATGGTCTGACGGTGGATGAAGGTGGCGCTGGCGGGCGGCCGCAACCAGGTTTCGCCGACCTGCTGGGCCACCTCGATGAAGAAGCCCAGCATGGTGTTGTGCTTGACCTTCAGATTCTTGGTGCCGGTCGCCTCGGCGTAGCGACCCTGCAGCGCCGCGATGACGCCCCGGGTGTCGTCGCGCAGCCGCAACGCTTCGTCGAGCCCGGCATGGTGGCCGGCCCGCACAAAACCGCCGTCGCGTTTTTGCAGCGGCAGATCGTCAGCGAGCGCCGCCGCGAGCGTGTCCGCGAGGCCGGGGTCAACACCGCGCAGGGCCGCCGCGACCTCCTGCAAGGCGGGCGGCAGCTCTGTCACATCATCGAGCAGGGCCGCCACCTGGGCCGCCGCCCCGAGCCCATCCCGCAGCGCCGCGAGGTCGCGCGGGCCACCACGGTCGAGCGAAAGCCGTGACAAGGCGCGAGCCATGTCGGGCGCCGCCTTCAACAGGCCGCGCAGGCGGTTGCGCGCCGGCCCGGCCTCGGCGGCCCATTGCACGGCATCGAGC
>NZ_JARPVX010000150.1:0-4299 GCF_033947565.1 Lichenihabitans sp. Uapishka_5 | reverse complement strand
TGGCGCTTGTGCTGCTTGCACAGGAGGCAGCCAGAGCGGGTTGACTTGGGGCGTCACGGACCTGTCAGGCCGTCTTGAGTGCCTCGATCTCCGCCAGGGCCTTCTGGACGGAGGCCGCGCGCTGATCAGGACCGATCGCGATGCCTTCCGCCACGATCACCTCGGGATTGGTAATGCCGATGAAGCCGAGAACCGTTCGCATATAGCTTTCGGCGTGCTCGAAGCTCTGATGGGGCGTGCCAGGGCCGTAGAAGCCGCCGCGAGCGATCGTGAGAATCACCCGCTTCCCGCCTGCCAATCCCTCGGCCCCCTTTGCGGTGTAATGAAACGTCTTACCTGCGACCAGAATGCGATCGATCCAGGCCTTCAGTTGGCTCGACACTGTGAAGTTGTAGAGGGCCACGCCGATCACGACGACGTCGGCGGCCAGGAACTCCTCGAGGATTTTCCCACCAAGTGCGAGGTCTTCCTGCAAGGCTTGGTCATGCTGCACATCCGGGCTCTGTCCGGCAAGGTAGCGACCGGAAAGGTGCGGGATGGGCGATGCCGCAAGGTCCCGGTAGATGACGTCGCCAGAAGCGACCTTGAGCTGGGTGATCGTTGCGGCCGAAAGCCGGCGGCTCACGGAGTTGTCGCCCAGGATGCTGGAGTCGATGTGGAGTACGTTCATGAACATCCTCAGAGAGTATCCGTTGGTGACCAAGGCTCAATAGATGACCTTGTCGGCCCACCGCAAGGAAGCACACCGATCGGAGCGGGCATACAAATGTAACGAGCTGGACCCTCAGCCGTCGACCAATGCGAGCGGAAGATGGGCGGGATTCGGTATCGACCCCGACGGGAACCCCGGGCCCTCGCCTCAGTCCTGAAGCTCCAGGATGGCGGAGGGAGCCGGCTTCCACGCGGGGGTCAGCGCGAGTTCACGTCTAACCTCTCCCAGCAAGCTGCGGCCCGAAGGTGTCAGGCCGTAAAGAACCACCACTCTTGTGGATTCGCCGTCAGCTTGCATCCCGGTCGAGATGGAGCACCAACCGCGCTTGACGCACCGTCCAATCGGACCAGCCGTCACCGGCTTCGGACCATCCAGAAGCGTCCTCATCAACGCAAGTTCGGCTTCGCGCGGCGTACGCATGTTTAATGGGCCTCGATTGGGCCGGACGTCTTCTGCGGCTTCTTCAGCAAGGCTACAGCTGCAAGGCTGATGATCAAGCCGACCCCGATGATCCAGAAGGCGTCGCTGTAAGCCATCACGTAGGCTTCGCGCCGCACCTGCGTGGCGAGCAGGCCGAGGGCTTGCGCCCGGGCCATCGCCAGGTCGTGCACATGGGCCTGCATGCCCACGATCAGGCCCGCCTGTCCGCCGTCAGGGCTCATGAGACAGACTGAGGGGTTTCGACGAGGGAGGGTTTCTGGCGCATCGTAGCCCTCAAGGAGCGAAGATGAGCCAGAAAGCCGGTCAGGCAAAGCCACCAGCCGAGACGGTGGTCAAGGAGATCCGCCGTGCGACGCGGAAGCACTATTCGGCCGAGGAGAAGATCCGCATCGTGCTGGAGGGTCTGCGCGGCGAAGACAGCATCGCGGAGCTGTGCCGGCGCGAAGGCCTTGGATCGAACATCTACTATCGATGGTCGAAGGATTTTCTGGAAGCCGGCAAGAAGCGCCTGGCTGGCGATGCCGTGCGCGAGGCGACCTCGGACGAGGTGAAGGGACTGCGTCGCGAGCCCTCCGCCTGCCACTCCACTCAGCTGCGCTGAGCGGAGCCCCTGGCAGGCTCCGCCCTGGCCCTGAAGGAAGCCGTTGCCGACCTCACGCTGGAAAACCGGCTGCTCAAAAAAAGCGTGACCGGCAGTGGGGACGACAACGCATGAGGTACCCTGCAGCCGAGAAGGTTGAGATCATCCGGCTCGTCGAGCAGTCGCACCTGCCGGTCCGGCGCACCCTGGAGATGATCGGCATCCCGCGGGCCACCTTCTATCGCGGGTACGATCTCTACCAGACAGGCGGTCCCGAGACGCTGGAGGACCGCTCGCCTCGGCCGAGCCGGGTGTGGAACCGCATCCCGGACGCGATCCGCGACAAGCTCGTTCACCTCGCCCTGGAGCAACCGGAGCTGTCACCACGTGAGCTGGCGGTGCGCTTCATCGACACGGAAAGCTACTTCGTGTCAGAGGCTTCGGTGTACCGCCTGCTCAAAGCGCACGACCTTATCACCAGTCCGGCCTTCATCGTCATGAAGGCGGCCGACGAGTTCAAGGACAAGACCACCGCGCCGAACCAGCTCTGGCAGACGGACTTCACCTATCTCAAGGTGAGTGGCTGGGGCTGGTTTTACCTGTCGACGGTGTTGGACGACTTCTCGCGCTACATCGTGGCCTGGAAGCTCTGCACCACCATGGCGGCCAGCGACGTGACCGATACCCTGAACCTAGCTTTGCAGGCCTCAGGGCTCGAGCAGGTGGCCGTCGTTCACCGTCCCAGGCTCCTGTCCGACAACGGGCCGTGTTACGTGTCGGGCGAGCTGGCGCAATGGCTCGAGCGGGAACGCATGCACCACACCCGGGGCGCCCCGTTCCACCCTATGACCCAGGGCAAAATCGAGCGCTGGCACCAAACGCTCAAGAACCGCATCCTGCTGGAACACTACTATCTGCCCGGCGACCTGAAGGCCGAGATCGCCACCTTCGTCGATCACTACAACACCCGGCGCTACCACGAGAGCCTGGACAATCTCACGCCCGCCGACGTCTACACGGGACGTGGTGACGCCATCCGGCTTGAACGCCAACGCATCAAGCGGCAAACCCTTCTGCATCGCCGCTTGCAGCACATCCAGCACGCCGCGTAACATCAACCCAGGTGCGCCAGAGTAGTCCTTCGTTCACGCCGCCAGCTGTCCCAAAAACCCTGACTACGGACACTGGCGGCAGGTCGGCGAGGGGCTCGGGCTCGATGTCGCAGCGCCCATGCGTATGACGCTCGCCAAGCAGATGGCCGACAAGGCGCCGCTCTGGTCGGCCATGGTCGCGGAGCATGGACTTCGCGATACCCCGTACGACAAGCTCGTCGGTTGGGGCTTCGGGGACTTCATCTTCAACACCGAATTCGACGTGATCTCGGACATGGGGAAGATCCGGCGCGCCGGCTTCAACGAGACCGTCGACAGCGGCGCGGCGCTCCTCGCCGCAATCCGCAGGTTGCAGGACAAGAAGGTCCTTCCCCGCTTCTAACGGCCCGCCCTCTCGAAACCATCGTCCTCCCGCCGACCACTCGGTCGGCGGCGGCGCACATCTGCGCCCTAACAAGGAACACCATCATGCGCCTTCACGATCAGCGCGTCGTCGTTATCGGCGGCACCTCCGGCATGGGCATGGCCCTGGCGGAAAAAGCTCTTGTGGAAGGAGCGTCTTCGGTCGTGGTCGTCGGCCGCACCAAGGAAGGAGCCGAAAAGGCGGCATCCCGCTTAGGGGACAAGGTGGCCGCGATGTCGCTCGACATTGGCAACGAGGCCGAGGTCGCCGCCTTTTTCAATAAGGTCGGGAACCTGGACCACCTGGTGACCACGGCGGCCCAACTCACCTACGGGCCGCTCGCTGAACTGAAGACCGAGGCCATCGAGCAGATGCTCGCCTCCAAGTTCTGGGGTCCGTTCTTTGCGGCGCGTTATGCGGCGCCGCGCCTTTCCGCAAGCGGCTCGATCACCTTCTTTTCGGGCCTCGCGGCTTACCGTCCCGGACCCGGCACGTCGGTCGTCGCATCGCTCAATGCGGCTCTGGAGGGCTTCGCCAAGGCGCTGGCCGTCGAACTTGCGCCGGTGCGGGTGAACTGCATCTCCCCTGGCGTTGTCGAAACAGCGGGCTGGAACTTCATGCCCGAGAAGGACCGTCTCGCGCTGTTTGATCATCTGAGGATGACGCTTCCTGCGCGCCGCATCGGCGAACCGGCCGACCTCGCCGATGCCGCAGTGTCCGTTATGACAAACCCCTACATCACGGGGACGGTGCTGGCCGTCGACGGAGGCGGAAGCCTTGCCTGATCAACCGCCTCTCCTGCGGTCCAGGCTCAGGCGAGCCCGATAATGCCGGAAAGGACGTCGCGCATCGTTTGCGGGCGACGTCGAAGCAGCGTCTCCAACGCGGGATCGATCACTGCAAAGTCGCCTCGCCGGGCGACGCGCCACTGTCCGTTGTCAGGCTTTTTGGGACAGCTGGCGGCGTGAACTAAGGGTGGGTCCGGCGCACCTGTGTTGTCAAATCGCTTCCAACGACGACCCCCATTTCGCGTCCAATCCCGACCCCTCTG
>NZ_JARPVX010000014.1:0-82820 GCF_033947565.1 Lichenihabitans sp. Uapishka_5 | reverse complement strand
ACAAATCCGCCGTGTCCGACAGTGTTTCAACCGGACAAGACAGAAGCTCTGCGTCTGCCACGACTTGCCTGATTTCATGCAACATGACGACCTCAACTCGCAATGGATCGTGCGGAGCACCCCGGGGACGCCCTGCCCATCGGAAAACACTACGCGTTCAGAGGTGAATTGAACCGTAAGGGCCATGCTCGATCCGGTGGGATGGTCAACCCGCGATGGCCTGCACCTCCTCGATACGACGGGTCTCCGACAGGGTTTCGTAACCATGACGCAGGCGCGGCTCGGCGTTGGCGGTCAACGCCCGATCGGCCGGGGAGGTGGGTTCCGAGAAGGCCAGCAACAGCTCGAGCAGCGCTTCCTGAGCCGCGCCACGGGTGAAGTTGTGGTCGGCCCCAGCCACATGCCTGACCGCGATGCCGGGATAGCGATGCAGCTTGCGCAGGTCGGCGCCCATGAAGCTGCGCAGTTCCTCGACGCTGCTGTCGCGCTCCGAATACGCCAGCAGAACGCGCACGTCGCGCTGGCGCAGGCGGGCCAGTTGGGCGTGCACGTCATGGTAGCGCCGCGACTCGGCCGTCAGCCGGCCAAGCAGCGCGGCGTAGCGGCGGAACAGGTGGCGGGACAGCTGCCGGCCTAGAAACCGCCAAGCGCCGCGCAGGTTCAACTGGCCGGTCAGCAGACGGCGCCATCCGTCGCGTCGCATCAGGGTCGTGCCGAGGTCGCCAACGCTGCGCTGCGCGAATTGAATCACGTCGGCCAGATTCTTCGAGGTGTCCCAGTTGAAATGGCCGATGTTGATGAGCGCCACGCTGCTGATGCGCGCGTCCGCCACCGCCAGCGTGAACGCCGCCCAAGCGCCACTACAGCGGCCGACGAGCCCGATGGTGCCATAGCCTGCATTTTCAAGCCGGTCGACGGCGGCCCGCAGGTCGTCGCACATGTGGCGCGAATACAGGAACTCGTCCGGCGCGTCCTCGGCCGGGCGACTGTCGCCGATGCCGCCTCCGTCGAACCGCAGGGTGGCGGTGCCGCAACGTGCCAGGCCACGCGCCTGCCGGACGGCGGCGCGACCCCACCCCATGTGGTAGTCCCGCCCCGCACCCGCGATGACGAGCGCGGGGGTGTCCGGCGTGCGGCGGGTCGGCTCGCACAAGACGCCGGCGAGCCGTAAGCCGGGGCCGAAGCGGATCGGCGTTTCCATGAAGCCGTCGCCCTGGAGCACCGTCGGCATCGCCAAGTCGGCCACGGGTGCCACCTCCGACGCCGTTTCGGCGGCCAGAGCCGTCATCCACGTCACCACTCGCGCGATCGTGTCGTCCGGGACCTTGGCCAAGGTCGGGTCCGTCAGCAGAGCCGGATAACCGGGGTAGTCGCCCGTATCAACCGACACCCCGAGGTCTTCGAGCCGAGCCGTAAGCGACTTTCGGGCGGGCGACCCGGGCTGTGCCAGGACGAGCGCGCGCCGGCAGGGCGCCTCCTGCAACGTCCCGAGGTCCAGTTTGACCATCGTGGCGAGCAGCGTTTGTGGGACAGTGAGCCCCGCAACGGTGTAACGCGCCGCGTCGGCGGCGTCCGATCCAAGACCCGAAGCAGCCGCCACCGCGGTTCCCCAAGCCTTCAATCCACGCAGATAGGCGCGCCCGCTCACGGCAGGCTCGAGCAGCACCAACGCGTCAACGGGTCCGAGCCGCATACCCCAAAGGGCCGCGAGGCTGGCGCCTAAGCTTTGGCCGAGAACGTCGATCCGCGACAAGCCGCTGCGATGGCGAAGCGCATCCATGGCCTCGCGGGCCGCCAGCCGCCAATCCTCGAGGTCGTCGGGCTCGGCATCGAGCGCATTGCCGGTGCCGGGATAGTCGAACCGCAGGCTGGCCACGCCGGCAGCCGCGAGCCGCTCCGACAACACCGTCCAAAAGGTGCGGCTGCACAATTCCTCGTAGCCGACCGGACTGAGCATCAGCACGGCCCGGCGGGGGGCGACCGGGGGCGCCTGATAGGTGCCGGTGAAACCCGTGAAGACGACCGGCTCGCTGGGCGGCAGCGCTGCGCCGGTGATCCTGTGCGAAGCCGTCACGTCAATTGCTCCCGGGGACGATGACCTCACGCCATGCTGTGTGCGGCAAGACCCAGATGCTAGGATAGCAAAGCCCGGTCGCGGCACCGTGTGGAGATCATACCCAGGGTTAATCACCCGTATGTTCGGGCTCGGTTGGCCCGGGTAGGTCTGGCGGCCGGCGCGCAACTCCTGGCGGCCCCCGCCGTTGCCACCCTGACGCTCGACGCAACGGGGCCAAGGCGGTGTTCCATGTTCAAGCACACCACCGGCGTGACCGTGATGATGGCGGGGATGTTTTTGGCGCCTGCGGATGCGGCGACGAAGACGGACCTGCATGGCATCGCGCTCGGCATGACGGCCGATCAGGTGATCGTGGGCGCCCACCTGCCTTGCCAAACGCCACCCTATTCGAGCGACATCGCCTGCACGGACGGCTCCGACGGGTCCGACTACCGTGCAGCCTTTTCGGGTGGCCTGCCGTCAGTGGTGTTGACGGTGGCGCGGTCGTTCTGCAGTCCAGCATCGCCGGCTGTCGTGCTGGGTGGCATGCTGAACGCGTTCGGCAAGGGCCGCAGGGCCGCCGCGCCTGATCCGAACGGCTACCATGTCGATCTGGACGCCACGACCGAGGCGATTCTGAGCGCCGACGACGGGTCTTGTCCGGCCGGTCGTGGCCGGCATTACGTGGTGGCGCTGCGGAGCAATGCCTTGATCGAGGCCAGTTCCCGCCAGGCGCTCGACCGCGCCAAGAAGGCGCTGCGGTGATCCGGCCGTGTCCCATCGTGGGGCCACATTGCCGGGGTCTGGTTCGGGCGCGGGTCGCCGCGTGGTTCGTGTGTGCCGCATCCGCCCCGAAGGAGCTTATCGCCTGATGAAGCCACGCCTTGCGGACGATCCCCAGATGCGCGACGGCGCCTGGAACCCGCGTTGGCTGGGCGAGATTCCGTGGCGCTATACGGGAGCCGAGATCCGGGCCGACGGCGCCGTCCATGCGATCGGCCTGACGCTGGCCGTGCTGGCCTTCGCCGGGTTCCTGGTCATGCCCCACGGCGGAACTGCGGCCACAACCGCGACCGCGATCTATCTGGTGACCTTGCTGCTGTCGCTGACGGCCTCGGCCCTCTACAATCTGTGGCCGGTGTCGCGTCCCAAATGGATCCTGCGCCGGCTCGACCATTCGGCCATCTACCTGCTGATCGCCGGGACCTACACGCCCTTCATGGTGATGCTGCAGGCGTGGTGGCTGCTAGCCGTCGTCTGGAGTGTCGCGGCGGCCGGCATCGCGCTCAAGCTGCTGCGCGTCGGGCGCTACGATGGGCTTTCGATCGGCCTTTATCTGGCGCTCGGATGGAGCGGGATCACGGTTTGCGGGGCGCTGGCTCAAACCTTTCCGCCCGTAACCCTGTGGCTCATCGGGATCGGCGGCGCGGTCTATTCCTGCGGCGTGGTGTTCCACGTTTGGGAGCGGCTGCCGTTCCAAAACGCCGTCTGGCACGGCTTCGTGGTGGTGGGCGCCATGCTGCATTATGGTGCCGTGTGGTCCGCCATCGTGGCCATGGCCTGACGGCCGCGAAACGCGAGGACGTCCCGTTCCATGCCTCCGATGCGCCGCAAGGGCGACCTGCCGACCAAGATCTGCGCGACCTGTGGGCGGCCTTTCACGTGGCGCAAGCGCTGGGCTCGCGACTGGGACGAGGTGCGCTATTGTTCCGACGCCTGCCGACGCCAGAAGAATGGCGGATCGCAGCCCCCTGCTGCCGATCCTGCTTCGAAAGTGAAGCGCTCGTGACGTGCCTTCGGCGCCTATCGGGTGCCGCCTAGGTGCGACGTCGCACCAGCATCGGCATGCCGCCCTGTGAGCGCAGCGACACCCGCTGGATCGGCATGACCGAATGGCCCTGGCACAGGGTCAGCCGGTAGGCGCGCAGAACGGTGGCCAAGATGACGATCGCCTCCTGCAGCGCAAAGGAAGCCCCGATGCAGACGCGCGGGCCGGCCCCGAATGGCAGATAAGCGAAGCGGTCCACCGAAGCCTTGCGGGGGGGCAGGAAGCGGTCTGGATCGAAGGCCTGCGGCTGTTCCCAAAGGCGCTTGTGCCGGTGCAGAACCCAGGGCGAGATGACGATGCGGCTGCCTGCCTTGATGCGCAGCGGCCCCAGCATGTCGGGGCCGGCCGCGTCGCGCGTGAGGGTCGCGGCAGGTGGGTAGAGACGAAGGGTTTCCTCGATCACGGCACGGGTGAAGGGCAGTTTCTCGAGCGATCCAGCGACGATGCGCTGGTCGGGCAGGGCGGCATCCACCTCGGCCTCGACGCGCAAACGGACCTGTTCGTCCTGCGACAGGAGGTACAAGGCCCAGGTGAGCGTGTTCGAGGTGGTCTCGTGCCCAGCCGCGATGAAGGTCACGATGTTGGCCTTGACGTCGTCCTCGCTCAATCCCGTGCCGGTTTCCGGGTCGCGGGCCTGCAGCAACAAGGTGAGCAGGTCGCGTGGCGCCGATCCGGGTTCATCGACCAGCACGCGTCGGCGATCGTCGATCATCCGGGTCACGACGGCATCGAAGAACGACAAGGCCGGCCGCGCCCGCAGCTGACCGATGCGCGGAATCCAGGTCGGCATGTCCAGGATGTCGAGCGGATCGATCTTCCCCATCGCCTCGAGATAGTGGGTGACGGCCGTGGCAAATTCTTCCGTGCGCCGGCCGAGACCGGCCGAGAAGATCGTGCGGGCCAGCACGTGCAGCGTCGTGCGCGCCATTTCGAAAGCCACGTCGATGCGCCGACCGTCGCGCTGCCGGTCCCAACGCGCGACCAGTTCCGCCGCCACATCAGCCATCGCGGCCTCGAAACCGGTCACGGTTCGGGGCGAGAACAACGGTGCCAGGGCGCGACGTTGCAGGCGCCAGGTGTCGCCTTCAGCAAGCAAAAGGCCACGGCCAAGCCCCGACGACAACACGCGGTGCTGCAGCCTGTCTTTCGGGTAGTTGGCCTGGTTGTCGACGAGGATGTGCCGGATCAAGGCCGGATCGCTGACGACCGTGATCTTGCCCAGGATGCTTTCGCCGCTCAACACCGGCTCTTCGAAATGGCGTTCCGTCCAGGTTGCGACGGGGTTTTGCCGCAAGGCGCGCAAGAGCGGCAGGGTGCGCAACGGTCGGGTATGCGGGGTCGGTGCCGGGGCTTCGAAAATGCGGCTTTGAACCAGATCGTCCCCCGGCACTGCATCGCCAGGGTGGCGTCGATCCAGCATGTCGCCATCCATCATTGCGTCTGTCCCGAACCCGTTGATGACTGACATCGTGCCTCTTGCGTGTCGCTCGCACCCCTCGCGCGCTTTCGTCGCGGCGAAAGGGCGGTCGAACCGATGGGACGCGCCAACGGTTAGCCAAACGGGTCCAGCGCCTCACGGCGCCAAAAAGGGGTGCCTCATGCGTGTCGCACGAAACGTCATTCTGCTTGGTGTTTTATTGGGGCTGCCCGGCCCGGTGCTGGCCCAGGCCGGCCAGCCTTCGGAAGCGCCACCGACCGATGTGTCGCGGCAGAACGGCACTCTCAGCGACAAGCTCAGCACCACCGGTGGCGTCATTCACCCCGATGGTGGCAGCGATGGGAGCATCGAAAAAGCGCCGTCGACCGAAAGCCGCATGCCCGTGATCCCGCCGGCGGGCTCCGCTGGTGCCGGCGGCGTGGCCAAATAGCGAAATCAGGCCCGCAACCGCTCACCGTCGACTCCGATGGCAAAACGGGCCTCGAAACTGTCCGGCGGCAACGGCCGCCCGAACAGGTAGCCTTGCGCCTGCACGCATCCTTTCTGCCGCAGCCGCTCCGCTTGGCCCTCCGTCTCGACGCCTTCGGCGATGACGCTGAGGCCGAGCCTGGCGCCGAGGCTGAGGACGGTACTGACGATGGCGGCGTCGGTCTCGGATTCGAGGATGGTCTGCACGAAGGAGCGGTCGATCTTCAGGCGGTCGAGCGGGAAGCGCTTCAGAAGGCTCAGCGACGCATAGCCCGTACCGTAGTCGTCGAAAGCGATGCTGACGCCGAGCCGTCGCAATTCGTGCAACGGCGCGATGATCTGCTCGTCGTGGCGCAGGATGATGTGCTCCGTGATCTCCACCTCCAGGGCCGAGCCGGGAAGCCCGGTGTCCTGCAGGATGCGGCTCACCGTGTCGGCGATGTGGCCGGACTGGAAATGGGCGCCGGAGAGGTTCACCCCCATGCGGAAGTCCGGCCAGATCCGGCGCCATTGCGCTGCCTGCGCGCAGGCCGTCTGGATCACCCAGTCGCCGACCTCCTCGGCCAAGTGGCTCGCCTCCAGGATCGGTATGAACCGGTCCGGGGGGATCAGGCCGAAGTCGGGATGTTGCCACCGGATCAGGGCTTCCGCACCGATGATCGCTCCGTCGGTGAGCCGAACCTGAGGTTGGTAGAACAGGACGAACTCCGCGCGTTCGATGGCGCGTGGCAATTCCTGCCGGCATAAGCTGTCCCGCACGGCGGCGTTCCGCATGTCGGGGGTGAACAGCCGATGCACGTGGCGCCCCTGCGCTTTGGCGGCATAAAGCGCGAGGTCGGCAGAACTCATCAATTCATCGGGATCGGTGCCGAACAGCGGGGCCAGCGTGATGCCGACGCTTGCCCCCAGGTGGATGGTCTGGCCCTGCAGCAGGAAGGGCTGGCTGAGCGCGTCGATGATCGTTTCGGCCGTCGCAGCCGCCCGCAACGGGTCTGCCTGGCCGTCAATCACCACCGTGAACTCATCGCCGCCGATACGCGTGACCGTGTCGCCGCGCGCCGTGCAGGCGAGCAAGCGCTCCGCCGTGATTTTCAGGATGCCGTCGCCGACCTGATGCCCGAAGATGTCGTTGATCTGCTTGAAGTGATCGAGGTCGAGCAGCAGCACCGTCAGCGGCCGCGCCGCACGCAGCGCCTCGCCCATGCGGGCGGTGAGGACAAGGCGGTTCGGCAGGCCGGTCAGGGCGTCGGAATGCGCCATGTGATTGAGGACAGCCTCGTTGCGCTTGCGCTCACCGATGTCGCGCAGGATCGCACAGGACATCAGGCGCCCATCCTGCCGCCATTGACTGTAGGACAATTCGACCGGGAGCATGCCACCCTCACGGCCAAGGATCTCCGTTTCGATGGTTCGGCCGCGCGGGTCGGGTCCGATGGCCGGGAAGTCTTCGGACGGCAGCGCACCGAGCGACACGGCTGGCTTTATGCAATGGGTCATCAAATCGACCGCATGTGTGCCGAGCATGATCTCAGCCGCCTGGTTGCAGAAGGTGATGGCCCCTGCGTCGTCGAAGGCCAGAATGCCGTCGGGCGTGCTGGCCGCGATGTTTTCGACGAACAGCTGGCTGCGGGCCCGCTCGGTTTCGGCGCGGCGTGCTCGGATCAGGCTGGCGCGGAACACCTCGACGGCTTGGCTGATGGCACCGATCTCGTCCCGTCTGCGCGACGGCACATGACCGGCCCCGACATTGCCGTGCGCCAGCTGGTTGAGGGCCCGCGTGACGATGCCAAGCGGCCGCAGGAATCGCAGATGGCTGACCGTGATGGCAAGGGCCGCCAGGCAGGCGGCCGCAATGCTGGACACAAGGGCCACCACCTTCGCATGGGTCAGCACCGCGACGCTGTTGCGCAGATTCGCATGGGCGCGACTTTGGTGGAGCAGGATGGCGTTTCGCAATTGCGTGTCTGCCGAAGAGAACAAGACGCGAAGCCATGGCGCCATCAACAATTGCTGCGCCTGCTCCGCCTGCTTGGCCCGCATCAGGCCGGGGAGGCTGGCCGTGAGGCGCATGTAGCTGTCGAGCGTCGTCGACAGTTTTTCGTAGTTCCGGCGTTCGTCGTCCGATCCGATCAAGGGTTCGTAACGGCCCCGTGCAGCTTGAAAGTCCCTTCGATCGGCTTCGAGTTCGATCAGGTTGTTCTCGATCACCTTGTCGTCGAGGTTCGAAAGCACCAGCCGGAACTCCCCGGCCCGGATGCTCAGGACGGCGTTGCTGACGTCCTGGATGGCGCCGAGGCTGGGCAATTGTTGTTCGGCGATGCTTTTCACATCGGCTTCGGCGTGTTGGAGTTGCCGAACCGTGATGACGCCCTGAATGCCCGTTACAACGGCAAGAACTGCGAACATGGAAGCAAGTGCGGATTTGATCGACGTCAGCATCAAAGGTCCGGAGGACGCGTTCGGGGGCCTGCCCTGACGCTGGATCGAAAGTCCGAACGCATGATTAATGAGAAACGGACAGATGCTTTCTTTGTTAACGGCTAATCCGTTCGCTCACCGAGCCTGATAGACTTGCGATCCCTTGCGGTCGATCGACGCTGGCAGGCCATAGGTGCAGGCGAAGCCGGCGACGCGGGGTCTGCTTCGCCCTAACCCGACCGGAACTCGTCCCCGGCGATCGCGCTTTGCCGTTTACCGGAGCACCACGGCCGATCAAGATGAGTGGCCCGCCGCGCGAGCCAGGACATCCTCATGCAAGTTGCTGATCTCAGGACACACCGATCGGGACGACGGGACCGGGCGTTGCAAACCGGCATGGGCGCAATGGCACGCCAGATCGGAAGCGCGGCCCTATTCGCGCTTTTCGCCGTGACCGGTGCCGCAGCCTTCGCCTCCGCGGCCCAGGCCGAGCCGATGCGATTCGCGGTCACGACGCTCGGCAGCGATGCGGGCGGCCTCTGCGGTCCCGACTGCATGGAGGTGATCAGTGCCAAGGGCGAGATCGACAACGAGACCGCCGATGCCTTTGCGGCGTTCCTGGCCAACCACCAGCAGGAGCAGAACCTTCGTCCGGTCGTGTTGATCGATTCGTTTGGGGGAACCGTGGTGGGCGCGATGCGCCTCGGCACGCAATTCCGCAGCTTCGGTGCCGAACTGATCGTCGGCGAAGCGTTGCGCGAGCGCGGCAGCGACCGCATGCGGCTTGCCCCGGCGGTGTGTTTGTCGGCTTGCGTTTACGCCTTCTTCGGAGGCCGGGATCGCGTGGTGCCGAGCACGAGCCGCCTCGGCATCCACCGCATGGTCATCAAAGAAGATATGCGCGACCCTTCCGGCGCTTACGCCGAGCAGCAGACCTTTGGCACCCCCGAGATCGTGCAGACCTTGTCGGACTATACCCGGTCGATGGGCATCAACCCGGACGTGATCCTCCAGGCCGAACGGATCGCGCCAGAAACTATCCGCATCCTGACCCAGAAAGAGATCGCCCGGTGGCGGCTCGCGCGGTCGCGCTTCTGAAACTTCGGCGAGGGGCCGCAACCCGCTTGACTCGTCCGGTCCTGCAGCCTATTCCGCTCTCACTCCGGTCCGCCTGGTTCGCCAGGCTCCAGACTGCGGGGGAGTAGCTCAGTTGGTTAGAGCGCCGGCCTGTCACGCCGGAGGTCGCGGGTTCGAGTCCCGTCTCTCTCGCCACCGGATATGCCCAAACCAATAAAATAACCCGATCTCCACACGGCTCGCGTAAGCCTTGCTCGTGGTCGCAAGGTGGGCAGCTAATTTGCCGCGTCGCAACACAAGCGGCTCTCAGTCGCGTCGTTTCGCCTTGCAAGGCCCTGGGGGCTCGATTAGTTCTGCTCTAAGGTGGAATGGCCGGACCCCTTTCCTGCGTGTTCGCCGTTTCGCACCGTCCCAAGCATGGATTCCTGATGCCGAGTTTGCTCAGTCAGTACCTGCCGGTCGTCATTTTCATCATCATCGCGGTGGTGATGTCGGCGGCCCTGCTGGTGGCGCCGTTCATCGTGGCGTTCCAGGCTCCCGACCCCGAAAAGCTGTCGGCCTACGAATGCGGCTTCAACGCCTTCGACGATGCGCGGATGAAGTTCGACATCCGGTTCTATCTGGTGTCGCTGTTGTTCATCATCTTCGATCTCGAGGTGGCCTTCTTGTTTCCCTGGGCGGTGGCGTTCCGTGACATCGGCACCTTCGGGTTCTGGTCCATGATGAGCTTCTTGTTCGTGCTGACCATCGGTTTTGTTTACGAGTGGAAGAAGGGCGCCCTGGAATGGGATTGATCGACACTCCCCGGGCCACCGAGGTCGCGCCTCAGCCGCGTGGCATCATCGATCCACGCACCAACAAGCCCATCGGATCGGACGACCCCTTCTTTGTCGGCATCAACGACCAGCTTGCCGACAAGGGCTTCCTGGTCACCAGCACCGACGAGCTGATCCAATGGGCCCGTACCGGGTCGCTGATGTGGATGACCTTCGGCCTAGCATGCTGCGCGGTCGAGATGATGCAGTTCTCGATGCCGCGTTATGATGCCGAGCGGTTTGGCTTTGCGCCGCGTGCCAGCCCGCGCCAGTCCGATCTGATGATCGTCGCCGGCACGCTGACCAACAAGATGGCGCCGGCGCTGCGCAAGGTCTACGACCAGATGCCGGAGCCGCGCTACGTCATCTCGATGGGCTCCTGTGCCAACGGCGGCGGTTACTACCATTATTCGTATTCGGTGGTGCGCGGCTGCGACCGCGTGGTGCCGGTCGATATCTACGTTCCGGGTTGCCCGCCGTCCGCCGAAGCTCTGCTCTACGGCATGCTGCTGTTGCAGCGAAAGATCCGTCGTACGGGGACGATCGAGCGCTAACGTGCAACTGCCCGGTGAGTGGGCGAGGGAATGGGTCGAGGATGAGTGTCGAACAAGGATCGCTCGAAGCTTTCGGGGCCGCCATCATGGCGGCGCTCCCGGACGCTGGCATCACGGCAGGCGTGCGCTTCGATGAGCTGACCTTGTCGGTGAAGCCCGAGGGCTACGTCGCGTTGGTCCGTCATCTTCGGGACGATGCGTTGTGCCTGTTCATCAACTTCGTCGATCTGTGTGGCGTCGATTATCCCCAGCGCCCCAAGCGCTTCGATGTGGTGCTTCACCTTCTTTCGCCGAAGTTCAACCGCCGCGTGCGGGTCAAGACCATGACCGACGAGACGACTCCGCTGCCGTCCTTGATCGAAGTGTTCCCTTCAGCCAATTGGTTCGAGCGGGAAGCCTATGACCTTTACGGTATTTTGTTCTCCGGCCATCCCGATCTGCGGCGCATTCTGACGGACTACGGGTTCGAAGGACATCCGCTCCGCAAGGACTTTCCGATGACGGGCTTTGTCGAAGTCCGTTGGGACGATCAAGAGAAGCGCGTCGTCAACGAGCCGGTCCGGCTGACTCAGGAATTCCGAAACTGGGATTTCGAGTCGCCTTGGGAAGGCATTGAGACGGCGGCGCTTCCTGGCGACGAAAAGGCCACCCAGTGACCGAACACAACCTCCGCAACTTCTCGGTCAACTTCGGCCCGCAGCATCCGGCTGCCCACGGCGTTCTGCGTCTGGTGCTGGAGCTCGATGGCGAGATCGTCGATCGGGTCGATCCGCACATCGGACTGCTGCACCGCGGCACCGAAAAGCTGATGGAGTCGCGCACCTACCTGCAGAACGTGCCGTATTTCGATCGGCTCGATTATGTGTCGCCGATGAATCAAGAGCATGCCTTCTGTTTGGCGATCGAACGCATGCTCGGCATCACGGTGCCGCGCCGTGCCCAGCTGATCCGCGTGTTGTTCTGCGAGATCGGACGTTTGCTGTCCCATATCCTGAACACCACCACGCAGGTGATGGATGTGGGTGCCTTGACGCCGCCGCTTTGGGGTTTCGAAGCGCGAGAAAAGCTCATGGTGTTTTATGAGCGTGCATCGGGCGCGCGCATGCACGCCAATTATTTCCGCCCGGGCGGTGTCCATTCCGATCTGCCCCGGCAGCTGGTCGAAGACATCGGGGCCTTCTGCGATCCGTTCCTCCTGCTGCTTGACGATCTGAGCGCCCTGTTCATCGACAATCGCATCTTCAAGCAGCGCAACGTCGACATCGGCGTCGTGACGCTCGAGGAATGCTGGAAGTGGGGGTTCTCGGGCGTCATGGTGCGCGGCTCGGGTGCGGCTTGGGACCTGCGCAAGAGCCAGCCTTATGAGTGCTACGAGGAGATGGATTTCGACATCCCCGTCGGCACCAACGGTGACAATTACGATCGTCAGGTGATCCGCATGGAGGAGATGCGCGAGTCCACCAAGATCATGAAGCAGTGTGTCGCCAAGCTGCTGGCGCCCGATGGGCAGGGGCCCGTGCATGCGCGCGAAGGCAAGCTGACGCCACCGTCCCGCGCCGAGATGAAACGCTCGATGGAAGCGCTCATCCATCACTTCAAGCTGTTCACCGAAGGGTTTCACGTCCCTCAGGGCGAGATCTATGCCGCCGTGGAGGCGCCCAAGGGCGAGTTCGGCGTTTATCTGGTGGCGGATGGGTCCGACAAACCCTATCGCTGCAAGATCAAGGCGCCAGGATTTGCCCATATGCAGGCCATGGACTTCATGTGCCGCGGTCACATGCTGGCTGACGTTTCGGCCATCCTGGGCTCGATCGACATCGTGTTCGGCGAGGTCGATCGGTGACACGCGCCCTGGCACTGGCGGTCGTCTGCGTCGGGGTCACGCCAGTCGTGGCTCAGACCGGCGGCCAGGCCGGAGCTTTGGAAAAGTTCGCGCCCGTTCGCCAGCTTCTGGCGGACGGTTACGATATCAAGACGGGCTTCGCCGATAACACCGGCGGCGCCTATCTCGTGCTCCAGAAGGCGACATCGGCCTTTCTGTGTCACAGCAGCCCGCGTCAGGTCTGCGAAAAGCTGAATTGAGAGAAGAATGGCCGTTCGCCGCCTTGCTGAAGTCCAGCCCGCCAGCTTCGAGTTCACGTCCGACAATCAGGCGTGGGTGAACAAGCAGATCGCGAAATATCCGGCGGGCCGTCAGGCTTCCGCCGTGATCGCCTTGTTGTGGCGTGCCCAGAAGCAGCACGACGGCTGGCTGCCGAAGCCGGCCATCGAGAAGGTGGCGGCCATTCTCGACATGCCCGACATCCGGGTGCTCGAGATCGCGACCTTTTATTCGATGTTCAACCTGAAGCCTGTCGGCAAGTATTTCATTCAGCTTTGCGGCACCACGCCCTGCATGCTGCGGGGATCGGACGGGATCAAGGCCGTGCTGCAACAGCGCATCGGGGCCCAGGATCACGTGTCGGCCGACGGCCTCTTTTCCTGGCTCGAGGTCGAGTGCCTCGGCGCCTGCTGTAATGCGCCGATGGTGCAGATCAACGACGATTATTTCGAGGATCTGACGCCCGAAAATTTCACGGTGCTGCTCGATGATCTCGCTGCTGGCCGTGAGGTGAAGGTTGGTCCGCAGAATGGCCGGACAACGTCCGAGCCGGCCAATGGTCTGACGTCCTTAACGGGGCTCTATGGTCGGGATGGTCGGAGTGGCCCGAGCTATCGCGTGTCTGGGGCGCCTGACGTCACGCAGGATGCGCTGCGGCCGGAACCGGCGGGCAACCCCGATCAGGACAACGATCCGAGCGACACCAAGCACGGCGGCGTCGACATGGGTCGCGAGAACACCAAGGGTAAGCCGCAAGGCTCGGTGGAGAACACCGATACCCGGACCGATGATCCCGTTGGGGCCAATCAGGTCGAGTCGAGTGCGCTGACCCAGAAGGGTCAAGAAGCCGACCGGCAGGAGCGATCCGGTCGAGACAACCCGCCTGTGCCCGGCCCGGCCGGCAACACCGACAAGTGAAGGCGCAGTTCCATGCTTGAGGACAAGGACCGGATCTTCCGGAATCTCTACGGCTTCGGTGACTGGCGCCTCGCTGGCGCACGGTCTCGCGGCATATGGGACAACACCAAGGGCCTGATCGACAACGGCAAGGACTGGGTCATCAATGAGATGAAGGCTTCGGGCCTCCGCGGCCGTGGCGGTGCGGGTTTTCCGACCGGTCTGAAGTGGTCGTTCATGCCGAAGCCCGATACGGCACGGCCATCCTATCTCGTCATCAACGCGGACGAATCCGAGCCGGGCACCTGCAAGGACCGCGAGATCATGCGGAACGATCCGCATACATTGATCGAGGGGTGCCTGATCGCGGCTTTCGCCATGGGGGCGCACGCCTGCTACATCTATATCCGGGGCGAGTACATCCTCGAGGCCGATCGGCTCGATGCGGCGATCGAGGAGGCCTATGAGGCCAATCTCGTTGGCGCCAGCAACCTGCATGGCTGGCCCTTCCATATCTATGTCCACCGTGGCGCCGGCGCCTACATTTGCGGCGAAGAAACCGCGCTGCTCGAGTCGCTGGAAGGCAAGAAGGGCATGCCGCGGCTGAAGCCGCCATTCCCGGCCAATATGGGCCTCTATGGAAATCCGACGACGGTCAACAACGTCGAGTCAATCGCTGTGGCGCCCACCATCCTGCGGCGCGGCGCCAGCTGGTTCTCGAGCTTCGGTGCCAAGAACAACGCTGGTACCAAGCTGTTCTGCGTGTCGGGCCACGTTAACACGCCCTGCAACATCGAAGAGGCCATGTCGGTCCCGTTCCGGGAACTGATCGACCGGCATTGCGGCGGCATCCGCGGCGGCTGGGACAATCTGTTGGCGGTGATCCCTGGTGGCTCGTCGGTGCCGTGCGTGCCGGCTTCCGAGATCATCGATGCGCCGATGGATTTCGACACCTTGCGGAACCTGAAGTCGGGCCTCGGCACGGCGGCCGTGATCGTCATGGACAAGTCGACCGATATTGTTCGCGCCATCGCCCGCATCAGCTATTTCTACAAGCACGAGAGCTGCGGCCAGTGCACGCCATGCCGCGAGGGCACGGGCTGGATGTGGCGCGTGCTGAACCGCATGGTGGAAGGTCGGGCGCAGAAGCGTGAGATCGACATGCTGCTCGAGGTGTCGACCCAGATCGAAGGTCACACCATCTGCGCGCTCGGCGATGCTGCCGCTTGGCCGGTGCAGGGTTTGATCCGTCACTTCCGTCCCGAGATCGAGAAGCGGATCGACACCTATATGGCGAACCCACATCCCGAGCCCATCCGGGTCGCGGCCGAATAAGCAAGAGGTCACGCTTCCCGCGTGGTCCCGTCGATGTGCCGCATTGCGGCAGCTCGGCGTCGAAGTGCAGATGAACCTCATCATGAGGATGGTTGAATGACCAAGATCATCGTCGACGGTACGGAAGTCGACGTCCCGGCCGATTACACGCTCCTGCAGGCCTGCGAGGCCGCGGGGGCCGAGATCCCGCGTTTCTGCTTCCACGAACGGCTGTCGATCGCCGGAAATTGCCGGATGTGCCTCGTCGAGCTGAAGGGTGCACCGAAGCCCGTGGCGTCCTGCGCCTGGGGGGTCAAGGACTGTCGCCCGGGACCGAACGGCGAGCCGCCGACCGTCGTGACCAAGTCGCCGATGGTGCGCAAGGCGCGTAACGGCGTCATGGAATTCCTGCTTATCAACCATCCGTTGGATTGCCCGATCTGCGATCAGGGTGGCGAATGCGACCTGCAGGATCAGGCGATGGCCTTCGGCGTGGCGGGGTCGCGCTTCCACGAAAACAAGCGTGCCGTTGAGGACAAGTACATCGGGCCGTTGGTCCGCACCTCGATGAACCGCTGCATCCATTGCACACGGTGCGTCCGCTTCACGGCCGAAGTGGCCGGCACCGGCGATATGGGTGCTATCGGGCGCGGTGAGGATATGGAGATCACGACCTACCTCGAGACCTCGATGGGGTCCGAGCTGCAGTCGAACATCGCCGATCTTTGCCCCGTCGGCGCCTTGTTGCAGAAGCCCTATCCGTTCAAGGCGCGGCCGTGGGAGCTGACCAAGACCGAGACGATCGATGTGATGGACGCGCTGGGGTCGGCCATTCGGGTCGATGCGCGCGGCAAGGAGGTCGTGCGGGTTCTGCCGCGGATCAACGATGCCGTGAACGAGGAGTGGATCTCCGACAAGACTCGGCACATCGCCGACGGCCTGAAGGCGCAGCGGCTCGACCAACCTTACGTCCGGAAGAATGGTCGTCTGGCGCCCGCGACCTGGAATGAAGCCTTCGCGGCTATTGCGGCCAAGATGAAGGTGGCGAAGCATGAGCGCATCGGCGCGATCGCGGGCGACCTGGCAGCGGTCGAGGACATGTACGCGCTGCAGCAGCTCATGGTGAAGCTCGGCGTCAAGAACCTGGATTGCCGGCAGGACGGCACGGCGCTGCACCCGCGTCTGGGCCGGGCATCCTACATTTTCAATCCCACAGTGGTCGGCATCGAAGATGCCGATTCATTGTGGATCATCGGCTCGAACCCGCGCCGCGAAAGCCCTGTGTTCAATGCGCGTATTCGTAAGCGCTGGCGCATGGGGAATTTCCCGATCAACATGATCGGCGAGCATGCCGAGCTCACCTATCCGGTGACCTACCATGGCGCAGGCACTGAAACGCTGAGCGGCTTCGTCGATCGCGCCGAAGTCACCGGCGAGCGGCCGATCGTGCTGCTGGGGCAGGGGGCGCTCACCCGCGCCGATGGCGTTGCCGTGTTGGCCCTGGCGGTCAAGCTGGCTCACAAGCTCGGTGCCATCAAGGACGGGTGGAACGGCTTCGGCGTGCTGCACACCGCGGCGGCTCGTGTGGGTGGTCTCGACCTCGGCTTCGTGCCGGGCGAGGGCGCTTTGACGGCGCAGCAGATGGCGGCCTCCGGTGCGCTCGATGTGGTGTTCCTGCTCGGCGCCGATGAGATCGACGTCGCTCCAGGCGCCTTTGTGATCTACCAGGGATCGCATGGCGATCGCGGGGCGCATCGCGCCGATGTGATCCTGCCTGCAGCGGCTTACACGGAAAAGCCGGGCCTTTACGTCAACACCGAAGGGCGTGTGCAGCGCGGCGATCGTGCCGCCTTCCCGCCGGGTGACGCCCGTGAAGATTGGGCGATCCTTCGGGCGCTGTCGGAGGTCGTCGGAGCCAAGCTGCCGTTTGATTCGCATCGCGCGCTTCGGGAGTCGTTGGTCACTGCGCACCCGCATTTCGCCGACATCGACGCTATCGCGCCTGGGAATGTCGGCGATCTGGACGCTGTGGCTTCGCTCGGGGGCAGCCTCGACAAGGCACCGTTCCGCTCCGTGATCGACGACTTCTATCTGACAAACCCAATCGCCCGGGCGTCGGCCGTGATGGCCGAATGTTCGGCCATGCACGCCAACGCGCTGCGTCAAACGACGGCGGCGGAGTAGACCATGTCTGACGGCTCCTTCCTTTCCGTCCTGCTGAAGATCGTCGAGAGCCTGGCGCTCACGGTCGGGCTTTTGATCTACGTCGCCTATATCCTGCTGGCGGATCGCAAGATCTGGGCGGCAGTGCAGCTCCGGCGCGGCCCCAATGTCGTGGGTCCCTTCGGCCTGTTGCAAAGCTTCGCCGATCTTCTGAAGTTCGTCTTCAAGGAGCCGATCATCCCGGCTGGCGCCAACAAGGGCGTCTTTCTGCTGGCGCCGCTCGTCACGGCGGCTCTGGCGATTTCGGCTTGGGCCGTGATCCCGATCAGCGATGGCTGGGTCGTGGCCGACGTGAATATCGGCACCCTCTATATCTTCGCCGTGTCGTCGCTGGGCGTCTACGGGGTCATCATGGCGGGTTGGGCTTCGAATTCGAAGTACCCGTTCCTGGCGGCGCTCCGCTCGGCGGCCCAGATGGTGTCCTATGAGGTGTCGATCGGCTTTGTCCTGGTGACGGTGCTGCTTTGCGCCGGCACTCTGAACCTGAGCGGCATCGTGACGGCGCAGGACACGCGCTACGGTCTCTTCGGCTGGTATTGGCTGCCGTTGCTGCCGATGTTCGTGATCTTCTTCATCTCGGCTCTGGCCGAGACGAACCGCCCACCCTTCGATCTCGTAGAAGCCGAATCCGAGCTCGTGGCCGGCTTCATGGTCGAATATTCCTCGTCGGCCTACATGCTGTTTATGCTCGGTGAATATGTCGCCATCGTCAGCATGTGCGCACTCACCACCATCTTGTTCCTCGGCGGCTGGCTGTCCCCGATCCCGTTTGCCCCCTTCACCTGGGTGCCGGGGCTGATCTGGTTCGTGCTGAAGTCCACGCTGGTGTTCTTCATGTTCGCCATGGTGAAGGCGTTCGTGCCGCGCTACCGTTACGACCAGCTCATGCGTCTTGGCTGGAAGGTGTTTCTGCCGATCTCGCTCGTCTGTGTGGTCGTGGTCGCCGGGGTGATCGAGATGACCGGCTGGGGTGGTCAGCCTGTCAGCCCTCCGCAAACGACGAGCATCGACGGCGCTGCAACTGTCGCCACGGCTCAGAAGGACATCGCCCGATGAGACTCGACCAAGCCGCGAAGTCGCTTTTCCTCACGGAATTCCTGTCGGCCTTCGGCCTGACGATGAAGTACTTCTTCAAGCCGAAGCTGACGCTGAACTACCCCCACGAAAAGAACCCTCAAAGCCCGCGCTACAGGGGTGAGCATGCCCTGCGCCGTTACCCGAACGGGGAAGAGCGTTGCATCGCCTGCAAGCTGTGCGAGGCTATCTGTCCGGCCCAGGCCATCACCATCGAGGCGGGTCCCCGTCGCAACGACGGCACGCGGCGCACGACGCGCTATGACATCGACATGGTGAAGTGCATCTACTGCGGCCTCTGCCAGGAGGCCTGCCCGGTCGATGCCATCGTGGAAGGCCCGAACGCGGAATTCTCGGTCGAAACCCGTGAAGAGTTGCTCTACGACAAGGGCAAGCTGCTGGCCAACGGGGACCGCTGGGAACGAGAGATCGCACGCAATATTGCGATGGACGCGCCATACCGCTAAGCAGCAATTCAGAATCGAACTAAGCTGCGCCGGGCCATGGGGCCCGGCTTGGTGTGTGCGGCCGACATCGGCCGAGGGGTGAGCAGGCATGACGTCCGCAGACGGTTTCTTCTACATCTTCTCCGCTATCTGCGTGGCTTCGGCCTTCATGGTGATTGCGGCCCGCAATCCCGTCCATTCGGTGCTGTTCCTCATCCTGGCCTTCGTCAACGCGGCCGGGCTGTTCATGTTGCTTGGGGCCGAGTTCCTCGCGTTGATCCTCATCGTCGTCTATGTGGGCGCGGTGGCTGTGTTGTTCCTCTTCGTCGTCATGATGCTTGACGTCGATTTTGCCGTGCTGAAGCAGGGCTTCCTGCAATACCTGCCGGTCGGCGCCACGGTGGGCGCCGTGGTGCTCATCGAGCTGATCCTGGTGGTGGGTGGCTGGACTTTTGCTCCGGCGACCACGCGCGTGCTTGGTTCGGCGACGCCGGCGGGCATCAGCAACACCGCGGCGCTCGGCCGGATTCTGTACACGCAGTATCTCTACTTCTTCCAGGCCGCTGGGTTCGTCCTGTTGACTGCGATGATCGGCTCCATCGTTCTGACGCTGCAGCATAAGCCCGGCGTCAAGCGGCAGAACATCAACGAGCAGAATCTGCGCGACCGCAAGAAGGCCGTGACGCTCCGTAAGGTGCCGTCCCGCGCCGGCCTCTGATCGGGACTCATCCATGTCGTCCATCGGCCTCAATCAATTTCTTATCGTCGCGGCGATGCTGCTGACGCTCGGGATCGCCGGCATCATTCTCAATCGAAAGAACATCATCATCATCCTGATGTCGGTCGAGTTGATCCTGCTCGCGGTGAACCTGAATTTCGTGGCGTTTTCGTCCTATCTGGGCGATCTGACGGGCCAGATCTTCGGCCTTCTGATCTTGACGGTCGCGGCGGCGGAATCGGCCATCGGCTTGGCCATTCTGGTCGTGTTCTTCCGTAATCGCGGCACGATCGCGGTTGAAGACATCAACATGATGAAGGGCTGACGTTTCGCCTATGTATCAGCTCATCGTCTTTCTTCCTCTCGTCGCCAGCCTGGTGGCGGGCTTGTTCCGCAACCAGATCGGCACCAAGGCCGCCCAGTGGGTTACAACGTCGCTTGTCGGCGTGTCGGCAGTCTTGTCTTGGGTGGCTTTCTTCTCGGTCGGCTTTGGCTCCGGCACCACCCATGTGCCGATTGCTAATTGGCTGACGGTCGGATCGCTCAACATCGATTGGGCCTTCCGGGTCGATACGCTCACGGCCGTGATGTTCGTCGTGGTCAACACCGTGTCGCTGCTGGTTCACACCTATTCCTGCGGCTACATGGAGGAAGATCCCCACCGTCCGCGGTTCTTCGCCTATCTGTCGTTGTTCACCTTCGCCATGCTGATGCTGGTGACGGCCGACAACCTGGTGCAGATGTTCTTCGGCTGGGAAGGTGTCGGCCTCGCGTCCTATCTGCTGATCGGATTCTGGTACGAGCGGCCGAGCGCCAATGCGGCCGCCATCAAGGCCTTCGTGGTCAACCGGGTCGGCGATTTTGGTTTCTCTCTCGGCATCTTTCTTGTTTTCGTACTGACCGGCTCGGTCAGCTTCGATGCCATCTTCGCGGCGGCTCCCGGGCTTGCGGACAAGAGCTTCCATGCGTTCGGCATTACCGGCCACGCGCTGACGATTGCCTGCCTGCTGTTGTTCATGGGCGCCATGGGTAAATCTGCGCAGTTCCTGCTGCACACCTGGCTGCCCGACGCCATGGAAGGCCCGACACCCGTGTCGGCGCTGATCCATGCCGCCACCATGGTGACGGCCGGTGTCGTGATGGTGGCGCGCTTGTCGCCGCTTTTCGAATATGCTCCGCATGCCTTGAACTTCGTGGTGCTGATCGGCGGCACCACGGCGTTCTTCGCCGCAACCGTCGGCTTGGTTCAAAACGACATCAAGCGGGTCATCGCTTATTCGACCTGCTCGCAGCTCGGCTACATGTTCGTCGCCCTGGGCGTCGGCGCCTATGGCGCAGCCGTGTTCCACCTGTTCACGCACGCCTTCTTCAAGGCCCTGTTGTTCCTTGGCGCCGGCTCGGTCATCCACGCGATGCACCATGAGCAGGACATGCGGAAGATGGGCAAAGGCCTGTGGCGCAAGATCCCGATCACCTTCGGGATGATGCTGGTCGGCACCTTGGCGCTGACGGGCTTCCCTCCGTTCGCGGGCTACTTCTCCAAGGATGCCATCATCGAAGCCGCCTATGTGTCGCATCGTCCGGCGGCGCTTTATGGCTTCGTCATGACCGTCATCGCAGCGGGCCTGACGTCGTTCTATTCCTGGCGGTTGGTGTTCCTCACCTTCTTCGATGTGCCGCGGCAGATCGAAGGTGCCACGGAGGATCGCGATCACAACGCTCACGATGAACCCGTCGGTGGCAATCAGCACGCTCATGCGCATGCGCAAGCGGCGGATGACCTGCACGGCCATGCGGTTCACGATGACCACGGCCACGCTCACCACCACGAGCCGCATGAGTCCCCGAATGCCATGTTGGTGCCGCTCTACGTCCTCGCGGTCGGGGCTCTGGTGGCTGGCTTCGCGTTCAAGCATTATTTCATCGGCGAAGGGGCGGAAGGTTTCTGGAAGGAAACCTTGTTCTTCGGTCCGAACAACCATGTCATGCACGACATGGAGCATGACGTGCCGTTCCTGATCGGCATCCTGCCGACCATCATGATGGCGCTCGGCTTCCTGGTCTCGCTCTACATGTATGTTCTGGCGCCAGGAACCGCGCAGCGCCTCGCCGAACGCAATCGGGCGTTGTACCTGTTCTTGTTGAACAAATGGTACTTTGACGAGCTCTACAACGTGCTCTTCGTCAAGCCTGCCTTCTGGCTGGGACGGCTGTTCTGGAAGGGCGGTGACGGCAAGATCATCGATGGCCTGGGCCCTGACGGTGTTGCTTCTGCGGTGTTGGCCGGCTCGAGCCGGGTCGTGAAGATCCAGACCGGTTTCGTGTTCCACTATGCCTTCGCGATGATGCTCGGCGTTGCAGCCTTCATCACGTGGTATTTGGTCGGGGGCATCCACTGATGTTCGGGTTCGGTATTCTTACGGGCCTTGTCGCCCTGCCGTTGATCGGTGCGGCATTCATTCTCGTCCTGCGGGGTGATGATGAGGCGACGCGCGGCAATGCGCGCTGGGTGGCATTGCTCACCACGCTCGTCACCTTTGTGCTGGCCTTGGTGGCTTGGGGCCGCTTCGACACCGGAACCTCCGCCTTCCAGCTCATCGAAAGCAAGGCGTGGTTCGGGTCGGGTATCAGCTACAAACTCGGGGTCGACGGGATCTCGATGCCGTTCGTGGTGTTGACGGCGTTCTTGATGCCGTTCTGCATCCTCGCCTCGTGGACGTCCATTCACATGCGGGTGCGCGAATATTTCATCGCGTTCCTGGTGTTGGAAGCGCTGATGATCGGCGTCTTCTGTTCGCTCGATCTTGTGTTGTTCTACCTGTTCTTCGAGGGCGGCCTGATCCCGATGTTCCTGATCATCGGGATCTGGGGGCATGACAGGCGCATCTATGCCAGCCTGAAGTTCTTCCTCTACACGCTACTTGGCTCGCTGCTCATGCTGCTTGCCATTATGAAGATGTACGGCGTCGCGGGTACGACCGACATCGAAGTGCTGTTGCACACCCCCTTCGCGCGCTCGACGCAGATCTGGTTGTTCCTGGCCTTCTTCGCATCCTTCGCGGTGAAAATGCCGATGTGGCCGGTCCACACCTGGTTGCCGGATGCGCACGTTGAAGCGCCGACTGCGGGTTCGGTCATCCTGGCCGGTATCCTGTTGAAGATGGGCGGTTACGGCTTTCTCCGCTTCTCGCTGCCAATGTTCCCCGAGGCTTCGCACTACTTCGCGCCGCTGGTCTTCGCCCTTTCGGTCATCGCCATCGTCTACACCTCGCTCGTCGCGTTGGTGCAGGTGAACATGAAGAAGCTGATCGCCTATTCGTCGATCGCCCACATGGGCTTCGTAACGATGGGGATCTTCACGATGAACCAACAGGGCATTCAGGGTGCCGTGTTCCTGATGATCTCGCATGGCATCATTTCGGGTGCGCTTTTCCTGTGTGTCGGCGTCGTTTACGACCGTATGCATTCGCTCGAGATCGCGTCTTACGGCGGTCTGGTGAACCGCATGCCGCGCTATGCGCTGGCCTTCATGGTGTTCACCATGGCCAATGTCGGCCTGCCCGGCACCTCGGGCTTCGTGGGTGAGTTCCTCACGATGATTGCAGCTTTCGAGGTCAACACCTGGGTGGCCCTGATCGCGACGCTCGGGACCATTCTGGCGGCCGCCTATGCGTTGTTCCTGTATCGCCGGGTCGTCTTCGGGGTTTTGGACAAGGCGTCGTTGAAGACGATCCTCGATCTCAACACCCGCGAAATTGTCATGCTTGTGCCGCTGATCGCCTTGACGCTCTATTACGGGGTTCACCCGGCACCGATCCTCGATGCGTCCCAGGCGACCGTCGATGGCGTGGTCAGGGCGGTGTCGCTGCCCATCTCCGAACATACTGCCGCGCTCGGTGCCCCAGTGCCCGCGACCGCCGGCCAATAAGGACGAACGATGGTCACCGCCGGTTTCAGTCTCTCGCCCGTTCTGCCGGAGTTCATCCTCGCCATCGGTGCGCTTGCCCTGCTGCTGCTGGGCGCCATCGGTGGAGAACGGTGGACGAAGGCGCTTTACGAACTCGCCATCGTGATCCTCGGCGTCGTTCTGCTCACCGTGGTCTTCAACCATCGGGCCCCGAGCGTGTCGTTCGATGGCGCTTTTGTCGATGATGCTTTCGCGCACTTCATGAAGGTGCTGGCCTTGTTCGGCTCCATCACGACGCTGTTGATGTCGATCCCGTTCCTGCGCCAGCAGGGGATCAACAAGTTCGAGTTCCCGATCCTGGTCATGCTGTCGACCCTTGGCATGCTGACGCTGATCTCGGCCGGCAACCTGATCGCGCTCTATCTCGGCTTCGAACTGATGAGCCTCGCGCTCTACGTGATTGCGGCGTTCCATCGCGAGGACGGGCGGGCCTCGGAGGCGGGCCTGAAGTATTTCGTTCTCGGTGCTTTGTCGTCCGGGTTGCTGTTGTATGGGGCATCCCTCATCTATGGGTTTGCCGGCTCGATCGACTTTGGTGTCATCGGCACGGCCCTGCAGGGCAACAAGGCCATCGGCGTTGTGTTCGGCCTCGTGTTCCTGAGTGCCGGCCTGGCGTTCAAGATGTCGGCCGTGCCGTTCCACATGTGGACGCCGGACGTTTATGAAGGCGCGCCTACGCCCGTCACCGCATTCTTTGCCACAGCGCCCAAGATGGCCGCGGTTGCCATCACGGTGCGGGTCATCATCACGGCGTTCCCGGGCATCCTGGCCCAGTGGCAGCAGATCATTGTCTTTATTTCGATCGCTTCGATGATCCTCGGCTCCTTTGCGGCCATCGGGCAGACCAACTTCAAGCGGCTGATGGCTTATTCGGCTATCGGCAACATGGGATTTGCGCTCGTGGGCCTGTCGGCCGGCACCGAAGCGGGTGTGTTCGGCGTGCTGATTTACATGCTGATCTACCTTGTCATGACGCTTGGCACCTTCGCGGCCATCCTGGCCATGAAGCGCAAGGGGCTGAACATCGAGACCACGGCAGACCTCGCGGGTTTGTCGCAGCATAACGGTCCAATGGCGTTCTTTCTGGCGATGATCATGTTTTCCTTGGCCGGGGTGCCGCCGCTCGCGGGCTTCTTCGCCAAGTTCTACGTCTTCCAGGCGGCTATTCAGGCCAATCTCTTCGGCCTCGCCATCATCGGCGTGTTGTCGAGCGTGGTTGCGGCCTACTACTACCTGCGCATCGTCAAGATCATGTATTTCGACGCACCCGTCGAGGCCTTCGACCCGATGAGCCCGGCCGTCAACGCGGTCCTGGCGCTGTCTGGCGGCTTCGTTTTCCTGTTCTGGCTCTGGCCGGAGCATTTCGTCAACGCCGCGACCGCTGCCGCGCATTCGCTGTTCTAAGGCGTGACGCTGCTCGCCACGGAGATCGAGACAGCACCGGTGCAGGCTTTGGCCGAAACGGGGTCGACCAATGCCGATGCGCTGGCGCTCGCCAGGGCTGGTCAGTGCGGTCCGCTTTGGATCCGGGCAGACCTGCAACGCTCTGGGCGTGGGCGGCAAGGCAAGCCCTGGGTGTCGCCTCCCGGCAACCTGTACTGCAGCCTGCTTTTTTCGACGGACGCCGCGCCGCGGGATGTGCCTCAATTGGCCCAGGTCACGGCGGTTGCGGTTGCGGACGCTGTTCGGAATGCCATTGGCGGGCGCGGCGACCTCCGCATTAAGTGGCCGAACGACGTGCTGCTCGACGGCGCCAAGGTGGCTGGCATCCTGGTCGAGAGCACACTGACTCCCGACGACATGCAGGCTTGCGTCATCGGCTGCGGTATCAATTGCATCAGTTGCCCCGATGATCTTCCGTATCGCGCCACCAGTCTCGCCGAAGTCGCCGGATCGCATGTCGAAGCCGATGCGGTGTTTGCTGCGCTTCGCGCAACCCTCGGCAGTGCGCTCGCGTCCTGGGATGCCGGCAGGAACTACGCCGCGATCCGGGAGCGTTGGTTGGCGCAGGCTTTGCCGCTCGACACGCCCCTCGTGGTGCGCGGCGCGGGGAACGCGATACACGGGCTTTATCGAGGCATCGACATCAAGGGCCGCCTCCTGTTGATGGGACCCCAAGGTCCTGTTGCGGTCGAGGCCGGCGACGTGACTCTGAATTGAATGGGAAATCGGCCGCTCCGCGGTCGGAAATGGTGATGGTGATGGACGGCGACGAATTGGTATTCTGCGCGCTCGGAGGTCTGGGCGAGATTGGCATGAACATGGCGCTCTACGGCTTCGGGCCGCCGGCGCGCCGCAAATGGATCATGGTGGATTGCGGCTTGTCCTTTGCCGGGCCCGACCTTCCCGGGGTGGACCTCGTGTTCCCGGACATCACCTTTGCCGAGGCCATCAAGAAGGACCTCATCGGGCTGATCATCACGCATGCGCATGAAGATCACATCGGCGCGCTCGTGGATCTTTGGCCCCGGCTCGGCTGTCCGATCTATGCCACCCGCTTCGCGGCCGGCTTGCTGGAGATCAAGCGGCTGAACGAGCCAGGCGCGCCGAAGCTGCCGATCAAGCAGATGGCGCCTGGCGACAGGCTGGACCTTAAGCCCTTTGAGGTCGAAATCATCTCGATGGCCCATTCCGTGCCGGAAAGCACAGGCTTGGCGATCCGCACGCCGGTCGGCCTCGTGGTTCACACGGGAGACTGGAAGATCGACCCGACGCCGGTGGTGGGCGTCCCCACCGACGAGAAGCGCCTGCGTGAGCTGGGCCAGGAGGGCGTCCTGGCGCTCGTCTGCGACTCGACCAACATCATGCGCGAAGGCACCAGCCCGTCCGAGACCGAGGTGGCCGACCGGCTGCGCGAGGTGATCGAGCATTCGAAGGGCCGCGTCGTCGTGACGACCTTTGCATCGAACGTGGCGCGCCTGCGTGCCGTTGCCGATGCCGCCGCAGCCTGCAACCGCAGCGTCGTGGTTCTGGGTCGGGCCATGGATCGCGTCATCAGCGTGGCGCGCGAATGCGGTTACCTCGACGGCGTGGCGCCGTTCCTGTCGTCGCATGCCTTGTCGGATATGCCGCGCGAGCGGGTCGTCATTCTGGCGACCGGCAGCCAAGGCGAGGTGCGGGCCGCATTGGCGCGCATCGCCCAGGACGATCACCCCGACGCGCGCTTGTCGCCGGGCGACCGGGTCATCTTCTCGTCGCGTACCATCCCGGGCAACGAGCGCGAGGTGGGCCGCATCATCAACGGGCTGGTGCGCCAGGGGATCGAGGTCATCACCGATCGTACGGAGTTGGTCCATGTGTCGGGCCATCCGCGGCGTGAGGAGGTGGCGCGTCTTTATGGCTGGGTGAAGCCTCAGATCGCCATCCCGGCCCATGGCGAGCCGCTGCACCTCAGCGAGCACGTCGCTTTCGCCAAGGCGCTGGGCGTGCCGCACGTCATCAAGGCTTCCGACGGTGATGTGGTGCTGATCGGTCCCGATGAGCCGGGTATTGTCGGTGACGCGCCGCATGGCCGCATGGCCAAGGACGGCACCGTGCTGTTGCCGGTCTCCGATCCGTCCATCCTGGCCCGCACCAAGCTGGCTTTCGCAGGTGTTATCTCGATCGCGCTGGCCGTGACGGCACGGGGCGAGATGGCCGGCACCCCGGATGTGGTGTTCTCCGGACTGCCGAGCCGCGCCCGCGACGGCAAGGCCATGGATGCGGTGATCGACGCTGCCATCTTCGAGACGCTGGACAGCATGGGTCGGGCGAAGCGCCGGGATGCAGACGCAACCTCGGCCGCCGTCGAGCGGGCCGTGCGGGGTCAGGTCGGTGCGGCCTGGGGCAAGAAGCCGATCGTCCACGTCCTCGTCGTCGAGGTCTGACGAGGGCGGCCATGCGCCTTCCGGTCCCCATGCCGATGGCGCTGGCCATCTACTTCACCATGTGGTGGACGCTGTTGTTCGCGGTGTTGCCGTTCGGCATCCGCTCGCAGCATGAGGACGTGGTGGCGCCCGGCACCGAGCCGGGTGCGCCGCAGCGGCCTCGGCTGCTCGCCAAGGCGCTGTGGACGACCGTCCTCACGACCGTTGTGTTCGGAGCCCTGATGTTGGGGCTGACGCTGTATCCCGACGCCTGAGCCTCAGGCGTCGACCGCGTCCGACTTCAGGACGAAGCATCCGCTGATGCGCCATTCTCCGTCGACCTGCGTCATCGTATAGGCGACCGTCCAGACGGCGCCCTTCGCATCGACGACCGTCATCTTCTGCACCAAGCCGAGTTCGGTCTTTGTCAACTCGCCGAAGCGCGTCGATTTGGGGTTCACCAGCGCCCCATAGGCCTGCCGAACCATGGCCATGAAGCCGGCAGGATCGGGAAATTTATCGCGGATGCCGGGCGACGCGAAGGACTCGGCCGTCGATCCGTCGCCGGACCGAAACGCCTGCAGCTGCTGCGAGATCACCCCCTGGATGGCGGTTTGACTGGCCTGATCGGCAGGAGAGTCGTCGGCCCTGGCCGCGACATTGAGGGTGACGCACAGCATCACGGACGCAAGAACCACAGCCCGCATGGGATCGCCTCGCTCGCAAGGGTCAAACCGACGCGCCATCATGATCTCCCTCTGCCGGAAGCGCCAGAGGGAAAGCCGCACCGGGCTTCAAGGGCGGATCGTCTTGACCCCCGACCAGCTTGCGGCTACCCAAAGGCCTGGTGGGAGCGCGTAGCTCAGTCGGTAGAGCATCTGACTTTTAATCAGAGGGTCCAGGGTTCGAGCCCCTGCGCGCTCACCAAATGGTTCTCGCCGCGTCTGCTGGTCGTTGGTGGCCTCGCGCTGTCTGCTGGTATCATCGGAAGGTCGCGTGCGTGACGGACAGCTATGACGATGCTGAGCCGGCCGAAACCGTGTTCGTATCCGGCTTCGGCAATATCGCACTCCGGGCTGCCGTACGGCGGTATCGGTCGGCGCGAGAAGCGGGGCAGTCCGTGACGCTCTTCCGTGAGATCGGCAAAAGCCCGAGCACATTCGATGCCGTGGACGTCGAGCGGTTGTCGGAGCTGAAGCGCTTCAAGGCGCTGAGGGGCTGATCGCCTGCGACGCGCCGACACGCGCGATCGGTCACACCGCCGCATATCTCCCAGCTCTCCTTAGAGTCCAACGTCTTCTCGTGACGGCGGTGCTGCGGGAGGCCGCCTCAATCATCCCCCAATCCGGCGCCAAGGAAGCGGCAGCTCCGGCGCGGAGCCTTCAGCGGCTGATCTGGTGATGAGCGTTTCGGATATCTTCATCCGCCGACCGATCGGCACGACGTTGCTGTCCGTCGGTCTGTTTCTGGTCGGGGTCGCGGCTTATTTCCAATTGCCGGTCGCCAGCTTGCCCGGCATCGACTTCCCGGCCATCCGGGTCAATGCCAGCCGGCCGGGTGCCGATCCGGCCACCATGGCGGCGACCGTGGCGGCGCCGCTCGAGCGGCGGCTCGGCGAGATCGCCGGCGTCAATGAGCTCACCTCGTCGTCGTCGCTCGGCGCCAGCTCGGTCTCGATCCAGTTCGACCTCAGCCGCAACGTCGACGATGCGGCCCGCGACGTGCAGGCGGCCCTCAATGCCGCCGCGACCGACCTGCCGAGCGACCTTCCGACGCTGCCGACCTACCGCAAGGCCAATTCGGCCGCCTTCCCGGTGCTGATCCTCGCCCTGACGTCGAAGACCCTGCCCAACACGGCGCTCTACGACGCTGCCGACACCGTCATCGCCCAAAAGATCAGCCAGGTGGAAGGCGTCGCCGAAGTGTCGGTGAACGGTGCCGAACAGCCCGCCATCCGGGTGCGGATCGACCCGCAACGGCTGGCCGCCATGGGCTTGTCGGTGGATGCCGTGCGGACCGCCATCAGCAACGCCAATCCGGGCGCCGCCGTAGGGGCTTTCGACGGTCCCGAGCTGACCGAGTCGCTCGCCACCAGTGATCGGATGTCGACGCCGGAAGAGTTCGGGGCCGTCGTGGTGCGGGCCACCAACAACACGATCGTGCGCCTGCGCGATGTGGCCGACGTGGCGCGTGGTGTGAAGAGCCGCCGGGCCGCCGGATGGTACAATAAGGACCCTTCCGTCCTGTTGATCATCACCAAGCAGCCGGCCGCCAATGTCATCGACACGGTGGACCGCGTGAAGGCGCTGCTTCCCCAGCTCCGTCGCTGGGTGCCGGCCGGCCTCGATATTGCGATCTTCACCGATCGTACCGTTTCGATCCGTGCCGCCGTGAGGGACATCCAGATCACGCTGCTGCTCACGGTGGCACTCGTGATGGGCGTGGTGGCGGTGTTCCTGCGCCGCCTGACGCCGACGCTGGCGGCCGGCGTCACGGTGCCGCTGTCGCTTGCCGGCACCGTGGCCTGCATGTGGGTGGCCGGCTTCTCGCTCGACAACCTGTCGCTCATGGCCATCACGATCTCAGTCGGCTTCGTGGTGGACGACGCCATCGTGATGATCGAAAACGTCCATCGCAACATGGAGCGCGGCATGCCGGCGCTGCAGGCGGCCTTTCTGGGGGGCCGCCAGATCGGCTTCACGGTGGTGTCGATCAGTTTGTCGCTGGTGGCCGCCTTCGTGCCACTGGTGTTCATGGGCGGCATCGTGGGCAGCTTGTTCCGCGAGTTCTCCATGACGCTGATCTTTGCGGTGGTGCTCTCGACGGTCGTGTCGCTGACACTGACGCCCATGCTGTGCGGCCACTTCATGAAGGACGACCACGGGCGTCCGCCGACCCGCTTCGACCGCATCGTCGAGGCGGGCCTGTCGCGGCTGGTGGCCGGCTATGCGGTGACGCTGCGGCTCGCCCTCCGCCACCCCTGGGTGATGCTGCTTGTCATGCTGTTGACGATCGGCCTGACGGTGGAGCTGTTCCGCACGGCCCCGAAAGGCTTCGTGCCGGACGACGACACCGGCCTCATCATGGGCATGACGGAGGCGTCGCCATCCGTGTCCTTCCCCGAGATGGCGCGACTGCAGCAGATCCTCGCCGATGGCGTGCTGCAGGATCCCGCGGTCGACGGGGTCGGGTCCTTCATCGGGGGCGGCGGCAACTCTTCCGTGAACCAGGGTCGCTTGTTCATCGGTCTGAAGCCCGAAGGCAGCCGGCCGCCGATCGAGCAGGTCGTCAACCGTTTGCGCGGCAAGCTCGCCCATACGCCAGGCATCAGCTTGTTCATGGTGGCGGTGCAGGACCTGCGGGCCGGCGCTCGGTCGGGCAAAGGCGCCTATCAATATACACTTTGGGACACCAACCTCGACGAGCTGCAAAGTTGGCAACCGAGGATCGTCGAGCGCCTGAAGAAAGTCCCAGGCTTGGTGGACGTGTCGACCGACCGGGAGCAGGGCGGTCTCGAGGCCAAGGTGGTGATCGACCGCGCCGCCGCGTCGCGCCTCGGCGTCGCGATCCAGGCCATCGACGACGCCCTCAACGACGCCTTCGGGGAGCGTCAGGTCTCGACCATCTACACGCAGCGCAACCAGTATCATGTGGTGCTGGAGGTCGCGACGCGTGACCAGCGCGACCCCTCCGACCTGTCGCGCCTCTACGTGCCGGGCACAGGCGGCGTCCAGGTGCCCTTGTCGGCGCTGGCCACCGTCGAGCGCGGCACATCGGCCCTGGTGGTCAACCACCAGGGCGCGTTCCCGTCGGTGACGATAACCTACAACCTGCAGCCTGGCGCCGGCCTCGATGCCTCGAGCAAGGCCGTCACCGAGGCGGTGGCCGGCATGCATCTGCCGGACGGCCTGCATGCCGAGTTCTCCGGTGATGCCCTCGTGTTTCAGCAGGGCGCCTCCAACCAGATCATCCTCATCGTGGCGGCCCTGGGCGCCATCTACGTCATTCTGGGCGTGCTCTACGAAAGCCTGATCCATCCGCTGACGATCCTTTCGACGCTGCCCTCGGCCGGGCTCGGCGCCCTGCTGGCCTTGCGGGTGGTCGACATGGAGCTGACGGTGATCGCCTTCGTGGGCATCATCCTGTTGATCGGCATCGTGAAGAAGAATGGCATCATGTTGGTCGACTTCGCCATCCATGCCGAGCGCGACGGCGGAATGGGTCCACGCGACGCCATCTACGAGGCCTGCATCGAGCGTTTCCGGCCGATCCTGATGACCACGCTGGCGGCCCTGTTCGGCGCCATGCCGATCGCCTTCGGGTCCGGGGTGGGGGCCGAACTGCGGCGGCCGCTTGGTGTCACCATCATGGGCGGGTTGATCCTCAGCCAGGCTCTGACGCTTTATACGACGCCCATCATCTACCTTGGCATGGCGCGGATGAGCGCTCGATGGCGGGCCTGGCGGGGGCGATCGCGTCGCGGCTCGATGCCGGTGGCGGCCCCGGCCGAATAGGGCAGGCGGCCTTCGCACCGACCTGTCATGGCATTGTTTTAAGGCCCGGCTAGGCATGACCACCCAACCTGCGCCGGGGCGCGGCGGGATAACCCTGATGTGCCGTCACGCTTGACCCATCCGATCCGATGCGGCTAACCCGCCCGCAACGCATCAACTTGCCCGTGGAGTTTCCGAATGCCCGAATGGACCCAGCACGCCCGTTTCGACGGCCCGATCGTCATGATCGGCTTCGGGTCCATCGGCCGGGGCACCCTGCCGCTCATCGAGCGTCACATCGGCCACGACAAGGCTAAGTTCACCGTCATCGCGCCCGACGACGCAGACCGCGCCCTGCTCGATGAGCGCGGCATCCGGTTCATGCAGGTCGCGTTGACGCGCGAGAACTACATCGATGTTCTGAAGCCGCTGCTGACCGCCGGTGGGGAGCAAGGGCTCGTCATCAACCTGTCGGTCGACACCTCCTCGGTGGCCTTCATCCGGCTCTGCAAGGAGATCGGCGCGCTCTACATCGACACCGTGGTCGAGCCCTGGCCGGGCTTCTACACCGACGTGCGGCTGACCGTGTCGCAGCGCTCGAATTATGCCCTGCGCGAGTCGCTGCTCGATCTGCGCCGCGCTTCGCCGGGCGGCCCCACCGCGGTCGCCACCTGTGGCGCCAACCCCGGCATGGTGTCGTGGTTCGTCAAGCAGGCGCTGATCGACATTGCCCGTGACACCGGACAGCCGGTCGCGGCCGACCCGCAGAGCCGCGAGGACTGGGCGCGGCTCGCCCAGTCGCTTGGCGTCAAGGGCATCCACATCGCCGAGCGCGACACTCAGCGGGCCAAGACCCCGAAGCCGAAGGGCGTCTTCGTCAATACCTGGTCGGTCGAGGGCTTCGTGTCCGAAGGATTGCAGCCGGCCGAGCTTGGCTGGGGCTCGCACGAAAAGACGTTGCCGGCGAACGGCCGTCGTCACGATTTCGGGCCCGATTGCGCCATCTACCTGATGCAGCCCGGCGCCGGCACGCGCGTGCGGTCCTGGACGCCTACCGCGGGCCCGCAGCACGGCTTCCTGGTGACCCACAACGAGTCGATCTCGATCGCCGACTATTATACCGTCGGGGAGGGCGCCAAGGCGGCCTACCGCCCCACCTGCCACTATGCCTATCACCCGGCCGACGATGCCGTGTTGTCGCTGCACGAGATGGCCGGCAACGCGTGGCAGCGGCAGGACAGCGCCCACATCCTGAGCGAGGCCGACATCCTCGACGGCATCGACGAGCTCGGCGTGCTGGTCTACGGCCACGCCAAGAACGCTTATTGGTATGGGTCGCAGCTGTCGGTCGAGGAAACTCGCCGCATCGCACCCTACCAGAACGCCACCGGTCTGCAGGTCACCTCGGCGGTGCTGGCCGGCGTCGTCTGGGCCATCGAGAACCCCACGGCCGGCATCGTCGAGGCCGATGAGATGGACTTCCGCCGCTGCCTCGAAGTGCAGATGCCCTATCTCGGCCCGGTGATCGGCACCTACACGGATTGGACGCCGCTCGACCACCGCGAGGTGCTGTTCCCGGAAGATCTCGACCGCGACGATCCGTGGCAGTTCCAGAACGTGCTGGTGGTGTGAACCCTTTGCCACGGGCCTCGGCGGGGGACGAGCTGCCGTAAAGGCCCGTGCTTTGCTGCGATGCGGACTTTTCGTGGGTCGGATCAAGCCTGTTCGGAAATCCGGTCCAGCAGTTCGGCAAGGAGAAGCCGTTCTCCCGGCGTCAGACCCGTCGTGTGCGCCAGTGAGGCGCGCAAGGCGATCGCCGCTCCGGCTGGACCTGGTGTGGCCGTCGCGGGCGCTGCGAACGTGATGGCCTGGATCACGGCCTCGCGCGTGATCGACGCCAGTTCGATGTCGCGGTCGTCGTCAGGCATATCGAGCAAGGCGAGTACCACGCCCGTGCAGGTCGCATGGGTCAGTCGTTCCGCCTTGGTTTCGCTGACACGCAGCAAGCCTGCGACCGCCAGAGCCTGCACCTTGCGACGCAACGCCACCCGGCCGGCGTTCGCTGCCGGCGAAACTCTCGCCGGGTCCGGGTTGCCCCAGATGATGGCGAACAGGGCAGGGTGCGCGAGACCGAAGCCGACATGGCTGTCCCATCCCATGCGAAAATCCAGCAGTGGATCGGGGTCGGGTTCAGCAGAAGCCTTATCGGCCACGTAGGACGCCAATCCAGCTTCCGCCACGGCTTCAAGCAGGCCGGTCTTGTCGCCGAACAGCCGGTACAGGGTCGGTTGTTGGATGCCCGCGGCCGCGACGACGGCCCGTGTGGTCAAAGCCGCGCGCCCGCCTTCCGCCACCAAACGTGCCGCAACCTGAAGCACGCGGTCACGCACGTCCTGGCTTGCATTCGGATCGCCAGGCTTGGGCGGCAAAATCGTCATCACGACAGCTTACGCCAGCATCGTTATCGACGATAGCTTTCCGTTGTTATCATTCCATATCAGTGGTAAACAGAGTTTGTTACCATCGGTATGGAGGGCAAGGCATGATCGTTGTGACTGGAGCGAATGGCCAACTCGGCCGTCATGTCGTGGACAACCTGCTGCGCCGCATACCGGCCGACCAGATCGTCGCGAGCGTGCGAGAGCACTCCAAGGCGGACAGTCTTCAGGCAAAAGGCGTCGCGATCCGCGCGGGCGACTTCGCCGACCCTGCAGCCCTCGTCGACGCATTTGCAGGCGCGTCGCAGGTTCTGGTGATTTCCGTCAACCAGCTCGGCGAGGCCGCGCTCCAGCTGCATCGTTCCGCCATTGAGGCGGCCGCGACGGCTGGCGTTCGGCGCATCCTCTACACCGCCCATATGGGCGCACGATCCGACTCGCCTTTCATGCCGGCGCGCGATCATGCCGCGACCGAGGCGATCCTTGCCGAGAGCGGCATCCCGTTCACCTCGCTCCGCCATGGCTTTTATGCCGAAAGCGCCTTGCACATGATCGGTCAGGGGCTGGCGGCGGGTGAAATCCGTGCGCCTGAGGACGGGCCTGTCAGCTGGACCGCGCGAGGGGACCTTGCGGAAGCCGACGCGATTCTCCTGGCCGAGCCGGGCCTGCTCGATGGCATCACACCGCCGCTGACGGCTTCCGAGGCCGTGACCATGGCTGAGCTTGCGGCGATCGCGTCGGAAGTGAGCGGCCGCGAGATCAAGCGGGTCGTCCTGTCCGACGACGCATGGCTCGATGAAAAGGTGGCGCAAGGTGTTCCTGCACCGATGGCCGAGCTGCTCCTTGGTACGTTCCGCGCATCCCGGCGCGGGGACTTCGCCTCGACCGACCCGACCCTGGAGCGTTTTTTGGATCGCCGCCCCCGGAGCATGCGTGACGTCTTGGCCAAAACCCTGAAGCTTGCTCAGGCGTGATCGTACCGCAGTGCTGTGGACCGGCCAGCCGTAGTCGCTGCATTACCTCTGAGGATATCGGCCCTCACCTTGTCTTGCGCGACTTCGGTCTGCCGGTCCCTTGGTGTGCACAGCCGGGGAACGTGCATCGCGTCGCTGCCGCGATGCACTCCCTTCTGTTTAGGCGCTCATCGCGGTCTTCAGGTTCGCGTCGATCTTGTCGAGGAACCCGGTGGTCGAGAGCCACTTCTGATCGGCGCCGACCAACAGCGCCAGATCCTTGGTCATGAAGCCCGACTCGACGGTGTCGACGCAGACCTTCTCGAGCGTCAATGCAAAGGTGTTGAGCTCCGCGTTGCCGTCGAGCTTGGCCCGATGGGCGAGGCCGCGCGTCCAGGCGAAGATCGAGGCGATGGAATTGGTGGAGGTTTCCTTGCCCTTCTGGTGTTCGCGATAATGGCGCGTCACGGTGCCATGCGCGGCCTCGGCCTCGACGGTCTTGCCGTCGGGGGTCATCAGCACCGAGGTCATCAGGCCGAGCGAACCGAAGCCCTGGGCCACGGTGTCGGATTGCACGTCGCCATCGTAGTTCTTACAGGCCCAGACATAGCCGCCCGACCACTTTAGCGAAGACGCCACCATGTCGTCGATCAGCCGGTGCTCATAGGTCAGACCGAGCGATTGGAAGCGCGACTTGAACTCCGCCTGGTAGACCTCCTCGAAGATGTCCTTGAAGCGGCCGTCGTATTTCTTGAGGATCGTGTTCTTGGTCGACAGGTAGACCGGGAACTTGCGGTTGAGGCCGTAATTCAGCGAGGCCCGTGCGAAGTCGCGGATGGAGTCGTCGAGGTTGTACATCGACAGCGACACGCCGGCGCCGGGGAAGTTGAAGATCTCGCGCTCGATCACCGAGCCGTCCTCGCCCTCGAACTTGATGGTCAGGCGGCCCTTGCCGGGCACCAGGAAGTCCGTGGCGCGATATTGGTCGCCATATGCATGACGGCCGATAACGATCGGCTGCGTCCAGCCCGGTACGAGGCGCGGCACGTTCAAGCAGATGATCGGCTCGCGGAAGATGACGCCGCCGAGGATGTTGCGGATCGTGCCATTGGGCGAGCGCCACATTTCCTTCAGCTTGAACTCTTCCACGCGCGCTTCGTCGGGCGTGATGGTGGCGCATTTGACGCCAGCGCCGTGCAGCTTGATGGCTTCGGCGGCGTCGATTGTCACCTGGTCGCTCGTGGCATCGCGGTGCTCGACCGACAGGTCGTAATATTTTAGGTCGATGTCCAGGTAGGGGTGGATCAGCTTGTCCCGGATGGTGTGCCAGATGATGCGGGTCATCTCGTCGCCGTCGAGTTCGACGACGGGGTTCGCGACCTTGATCTTGCTCATGGGACCCTCTTGCTGCGGCACCGATTGCGCCGTCTTCGTGGTTCCCGCATAGCAAACGCCGAGGAACCCGCCAAGGCATCCGCCACGCCGGGTCGGGGAGGCAAGCCGCATGATCGATCCAACCGCGGCAGCCGCGACCCCGCCGGCCATCATCCTGGTGCGGCCGCAGCTCGCCGTGAACATCGGCACCACGGCGCGGGCCATGGCGAACTTCGGCCTGTCGGACCTGCGCCTCGTGGCCCCGCGCGAAGGCTGGCCGCTGCCGGAGGCGTTGCAAGACACGGCGGAGGCCGCCGCCTCGGGCGCCGTCGGGCTGCTGCGGGCGGCCCGCGTGTTTCCCACGACGGAGGCCGCCGTGGCGGACCTGCACAGGCTCTATGCCACGACGGCTCGGGAACGCGGGCAGGGCAAGCCCGTGCTGACGCCGGCCGTCGCAATGGCCCACGACCGGCACAGCCTGGCCCCGGATCTCCGGACGGGGGTGTTGTTCGGTCCTGAACGCACGGGGCTCGACAACGACGACGTGGCGCTGGCCGACGCCGTCATCACCTTTCCGGTCGATCCCGCCTACGGGTCGCTGAACCTCGCCCAGGCGGTCCTCCTGGTGGCCTATGAATGGTTCAAGGCGGAAACCGAGGATGCCGCGCCGTTTGGCCCCGTGGAGCGCTCGCGCCCGGCCTCGCGCAAGGCCGTTGTGGCCTTCTTCGAATATCTGGAAGGGGCGCTGACCGAGGCCGGTTACTTCCGGCCGGAAGAAAAGATCCCGATCATGCGGCGCAACCTGCGCCACATCTTTCAACGCGCCGTGCTGACCGAGCAGGACGTGAGAAGCCTGCGGGGCGCCATGGTCCGGCTCGTCGAAGGCCGACGCCAGCCGGGCCGGCGCGGCAACGCGACCGACCCGGAGTGATGCAGCGTCAGCAGCCCTTGCAGATCTGGGTGGCGGCCTTGGCGCTGTCTTCCGCCTTCCGCTCTGCGGCGGTGGGCTGACCCGCCCCGACCGCAGTCCCCGATCCGGTCACCCCGCCGCCGACGCGGCCGCCGGAAGGCGCTTGCTGGATGGTGTTCTGGCCCTGGATCGAGCCGCTGGTTGCCGTGCTGGTTTGCGCCTCCGCGACCGTGGATCCCACGATCCCGCCCGCCAGCATCCCGGCAACGAGAAGTAAAGTTTTCATGGACGGTCTCCTTCAAATGGCAAACGAGACCGCTGTGGCATTGGTTTCCTGCCTCGAAGCCATGCCCGACCACCGCACCCCAATTTGCTGTCGAACAGCAAACACCCGTTGACATCCCGCCCGCCCTCCCGCAAACAGCGTGGGCCTGCCCTGGTGGCGGAATTGGTAGACGCGCTGGTTTCAGGTACCAGTGGGTAACACCGTGGAGGTTCGAGTCCTCTCCAGGGCACCATGATGTCTTCATGGTTCGGCAACAATGCCAGACAAATCGTGACGTTTGCTTCGCTGCTTCAGGCTAGCTCAGCGTTCTTTTTGGCCTTCCCCCGTGTAGGGCCGACATGACCTGAACCTTCGCATGTCATGCCCCTGTCCGAAACGTAGCGGGATGGTTGCGGCGCTCCCCAGTGCTGGTCCGCGCGAGGCGTACACCGTCTATATGGTTCGCTCCCGCGGCTCACAGGCTCAAACACCTTCGCCTGGCCGTGCCACGGCGCCGCCTGCATCCTACCGGCAAAAGTCTGGACGACCGGCGCAAAACCGTCGGCGTCCTGGACCTGTTGAGCACCGGGACTCGGCTGGTGGGTCACGCCGCCGGTGGGGCATGTTCCGCCAGTCCCAAAGCCACGACGGCCTCCTGCACCGCTTCGAGCGAGGTGAACCTGGGGGCGTAGCCCAACAGGCGCTCCGCCTTGCGGATGGAACAGTTCGGGCTGCGGGCGATGTGCTCGTAGGTCGTGTGCGCTTCGGCGGCATCCTGTCCGGCTGCCCAGGCGTCCCATGGCAGGAAGGCAAGCCGCGGTTCGTGGCCGAACCAGCGGAACATGGCCTCGGCATAGCCGCGCAGCGTCAGAGCCCCGGACGAAACCGCGTGGAAGGCCTCGCCGGTGGCGACGCCCCAATGGCCGATCGCCCGCATCACCATCTGGGCCACATCGTCGGCATGGACGTGGTGGACGGTCTCGAGGCCGAAATTCGGCAAGGTCAGCACCTCGCCCCGCGCGATCGCCGCAAAGACCTCCGGGTTGAAATGCCCGGCCGGATTGAGCGGGGCCCAGCCCGGGCCGACGATATGGCCGGGGTGGATGATCGTGGCCGGAAAGCCATCGCGGCGGGCGCGGTCGAGCAAGGAGGCCTCGATCGCCGCCTTCTGCTCGCCATAGGCGCCGAAAGGCCGGCGCGGTGCTTCTTCGGGCGTGGGAACGACGCTGGCCGGCCCATGAACCCAGATGGTGCCGATGTGGATGAATTGCTGGACGCGCCCTTGCAGAGCCTCGACCAGGGCCTGGGCGCTCGGCAGGGTGAAGCACACGAGATCGACCACGATGTCGGGCGCCAGCCCGGCGATGCGGGCCGAAAACCGGCCGTCCCGATCCTCGGCCTCGCGATCGGCCGTAACGGTCTCGACGGCCTGCCAGGCCCGATGCGGCAGGTAGGGTGCCCGCCGCCCGCGGGTGACGTTGACCACATGGTGCCCGGCCTCGACGAGACGGGGCACGAGGTAGGTGCCGATGTGGCCGCTGCCACCGATCAACACAACACGAGCCATGCTCAGGCAGCCTTTGTTTGAAGCAGGCGCCGCGGCCTGCGATGTTGCGGCCCCGTCAAGGCGCCGGGACCGCCGCGCTCACGCCCGCTGCGTTGTGAAGACACCGAACCGGCCCTGATGACCGGATCGTTCGACGTGCTGCCGGACCATCGCGGGAAGGTCATGGCGCTATTCTTTCCCAGAAGGCTCGGAGGCGGTTCTGGCGGCATGCGACGGCGACGCCGCGGTTTCGATGATGGCTCGCATCAGCGTAGCCGCGACCGGATCCTGGCCGGCCGGATCCTCCATCAGGCGAAACGTGGTGGCGACGAGACGGCCGGCGCCGAACGGGCGCTCGCAAAGGGTCGCGGCCGGTTTATGGGCCCAGCCGACCACCACGCCGGCCTGGACGCGCGTTTCCCATTCCCAGGGCTGCAGACCGGTAAGGACGTGGTGAGGCACCACGCGATCGAAGCCGAGGTCGAGCATGGGGCCGCCCGGCAAGGCCGCAAAGGCGCCCGTGCGGCGCAGCCAGGAAAAGTTGCCGATCCAGTCGCCGCGCCAAAGCGTGCCATGCCGCTCGACGAGGCCGAGACCTGGAAAGAAATGGTGGGTCGCCGCCGGCAGGCCGGGCCGGGCATCGACGACGGGCAGGAAGGGAGGCTCACGGGGTAACTCGTCGGCCCGGAGCGACGGGCGCTTGGGGGTGTGCCCGTCGGCCAGCACCAGCACGTGCCGGCCCTGGCGAATCGCCTCGACATCCGCCGCGTCGAGGTCGCGGGTGACGAGCACATCGGCGATCTCGGGCGCGACGACCGCATAGCCGAGTGCCGCCAGATAGGCCCGCAACACCGGGTCGGGACTGGCGACGCGTTCGGGCGGCGCGGCCGAACGCGGATAGCACGCGAGCGGCTCGGTATTGCTCGCGAGGATCGCTCCCGATGGGTCGCGAAGGGTGAGCGACAGCGGAATGCGCTCGGACATCGTGGTCGCCGGGATGTCGAGATCGAGGATGGTGACCTGTTCGACGACGGTGGGCGGCATGGCGGGGACGGGCACCTGCCCGCCTTGCCCGGCGAAGCGCCATTCGAGCATCGCGCCAGCCGGGATCTTGGCGCCGCCCGTGGCGACACGCAGGGGGACCGACACGGTCTCCCCTTCCCAGAATGCCCAGCGCTCCAGGCGGGGCAGCAGCACCACGTCGGCGTTCACGCTGGCGAAGCGATCGTGGAAGACCCGCGGGTTGCGGGCCAGGTCGAGGAGGCCGTTCGCCTCCCAATGCACGTCCGTGAATTCCGTGATGACGTAGCCCATGATGCTGGCCTGCGCCCGCATGGACTCGATCTGATACTTCAGCCCCTGGAACTGGTGCCATTGCGCGGCGTCGATGAAGCCGTCGAAACTGCCGAAGGCGCGATCGAGGCTGAGCGCCGCGGCGCGGCTCTCGACCCCATGCGGGTAAGCCGCACCATCGCCCCAGAAGGGGCCGCTTTCCATCCAGGCCGGCTCGGCACCGTCGGCTGCGTGCATCGTGCGTGGGTGCGGCAGCCCCCAGACACCGAATTCGGAGACCACCATCGGCTCGCGGCCGGTGCGCTGGCCATCGCCATGTGGCGTGAAACTCCAATCGGGACGGTTGGCGAAGTCTGCCGTCAAGGCATCCCATTCGGCGCGGCGCTCGGGGATGCCGCGGTAATAATGATAATCGTCGATGTCGGTCTTCACGTGGAAGTTCGGCAGGCAGGGCGAGTTGTCGACAACAAGGCGCGTCGGATCGAGCGCCTTCACCCAATCGTACGTTTCGGCCAGCCAGGCGCGGTGATCGGCATCCTCGACGAGGCGCGTGCCCCAGTCCTCGTTGATGATGGTCCAGCAGATGATGGACGGGTGATTGCCGTCGCGCCGCAGGATGCCCGCAAAGGTGTCGCGCAACCGCGCGGCCGAGCGGGCCGTGAACTGCGCCACGTTGGGGATCTCGGTCCAGATCAGCATGCCAAGGCGATCCGCCACCGCGTGGTAGCGCGGGTCCGGCACCTTCATGTGGCAGCGCAGGCAGTTGAGGCCAAGCGCCTTGGCCTTGCGGATCTGGTCCTCGAGAAAGGCGGTCGATGGCGGCGTGCAGATGCCGTCGGGGTAATAATCCTGGTCGAGGGCGCCGCGCAGATACAGGGGCTTGCCGTTCAGCAAAAGCTTGCCGTCGAGGGCTTCGATGCTGCGGAACCCGAACGTCTCGGTCACGCGGTCGAGCGCCCGGCCCTCTCCCTCCAGCGTCACCTCGAGGCTGTAGAGCACGGGATCGTCGGGTGACCACAAATCGGGAGACTGGGCTGCGAGGCTCAGGCTCGTGCCGCCCTCCCGCAGCGCGCCCTGGGCATGCGTCACCGCCGCGCCGTGCCGATCGAGCAGCGCCACGCGGACGATGCCGTTCCGCGGCACTTGGGCCACCTCGATCGTCACAAATGCGACGCCGTCCATCCCGGCCCGAACGGCCACATGGGCGATGTGGGAGAGCGGTCGCGTTTCCACCATCACCGACTGCCAGAGCCCGCCGAGCGGCCCGTACCAGCTTTGCTTTCCGTGCGGGTATTCCGGGAAGGGGCGATCCGGATAGGTTGCCTCGTCGAGGGAGGGCTGCAGGGTGTCGACCTCGAGCAGGGCGTCGCGGGGCGCCTCGGGTGGCACGACGATCTCGAACGGCAGGTAGCCGCCCTCATGCCGACCGAGCTCTCGGCCATCGAGCCGCACGGTCGCGATTTCACTCGCGGCGCCGAAGCGAAGCACGACCATATCCATCGTGTCGGGTAGCGTGACGCGCCTGCGGTAGCGGCCAAGGCCGAAGCGGTCACGAAGGTCGGGGCAGGACGCCTGCCATGGATTGGGCACCGACACGGCGCGCCACGCGGGATCGTCGCCAAAGCGGAACTCCCACGGGCCGTCGAGCCACTGAACGGTGCGGAAAGGGGATGGGTCAGCCACGTTGGTGCTCCAGGATTCGAAACCTCAGGGGATCGGCACCGCCAGCGGAAGCAGGCGATCGCGGGCGGCATGAAGCAGGCGCTCCATCGCGTCCGCGGCGCCTGTGGGATCACGCGCCAGAATGGCAGCCCGCACCGCATCGTGGGTCGCGAGGGTTTCGGCGGGTTGGATCGCGTGCCGCTGCAGCATCTGCGACGACACCCGGAGGGCGGATTTGAACGTGCTGCCGACGGTGACGAACAGCCCGTTGTGCGACGCCTGGATCACGGCGAGGTGGAAGGCGAGTTCCGCCTGCGCGGTCGCCTCGATGGTCAGATCGGTTTCGAAGGCGCGCGCCAGTTCGTGGAAATGGTGCTCGATGGCCCCGAAATCCTCCACGGTGCCGTCGCGTGCTGCGAGAAACGAGGCGCGTGGCTCGAAGCAAAGCCGCATCTCGAAGATGTCGGCGACGATCTTGGCGTCGAACTGCGCGGACAGCCGCCAGGTGAGCACGTCGCGATCGAGCAGGTTCCAATCGGCGAAAGGCAGCACGCGGGTGCCGACCTTGGGCGAAACCTCGATGAGCCGCTTGGCCGAAAGGTTTTTCACCGCTTCCCGGATGACGGTGCGGCTGACCCCGTAAATCCCGCAAAGCTCGGCCTCGACCGGCAGCGTCGCTCCTGGCCGGAACTCACCGCCGACGATGCGTGAGCCCAGCAAAGCGGCAATCTGGGTCGACATGGTGCCGATCGGGACGAGCTCGCGTTCGAGCATGTCGGGCCAGCGCTCCCTTTCTGTGCCGACGAAGATCGACGGATTGACAAGCCCAAAAGCTCCCAACACAATAGCCGATATAAGATAATATGAAAGACACGTTTTGACCTTTGTGCCTGCATCTAAGGCAGGCCGTATCGAGGCAAACACACGGATATCTTGCCGTCCGGACCATTGTCGGGGAGGGACATCGATGAAGCATTTGACACGCGTGGCCGCGTCGGCCCTGGCAATGCTGGCGCTTGCCACGAGCGCCGAGGCCAAGACCCAGGTAGTGTGGTGGGACTTCCTCGCCGGCGGCGACGGCGTCCGGATGAAGGGACTGATCCAGGCCTTCGAGAAGGACAATCCGGATATCGAGATCCAGGCCACCACGCTCGAATGGGGTGTGCCGTTCTACACCAAGGTGCAGACCTCGGCCGCCATCGGGCAGGGCCCGGACATCATGACCTATCACCTGTCGCGGCTGCCGCTCGGCGTCTCGACCGGCACGCTGCGCCCCTTCTCGGATGAGGAGCTGAAGAGCGTCGGGCTCGGCCAAAGCGATTATTTCGGCTCGGACTGGGATGCGGCCCATGTCGACGGCAAGCTTTACGCCGTGCCGCTCGATATCCACTCGATCATTCTCTACTACAACAAGGACCTGTTGAAGAAAGCCGGGCTTCTTGGCGACGACGGCAAGCCCAAGGGGCTCGACGGCCTCACCAATTTCAATGCGGCCATCAAGAAGTTGAGCGGCGCCAACGGTGCCCAATACGGCCTTTCCATCCACAACGGTCTGCCGGACGGCGGCTCCGTGTGGCGGATCTTCTACACGCTGCTGAACCAGCAGGGCGGCACCTTCATGTCGGGCGACAAGGTGCTCGACGGCGACAATCTCGGCAAGGCCGAGACGGCGCTCGGCACCATGGCCGATTGGGTGGCGCAGGGCTGGTCGCCCAAGAACACCACCTATGCGTCGTCCATCGCGCTGTTCACCTCGGGCAAGGCCGCGATGCACATCAACGGCGTGTGGGAAGTGCCCACCATGATCGACCTCGCCAAGTCGAATAAGCTCGGCTTCGAATGGGGGGCGATCCAGATCCCGACCTTGTTCGCCCACCAGGCCACCTGGGCCGACAGCCATGCCTTTGCGGTGCCGGCGCGCAAGGGCAACGAAATCTCGCCCGAAAAGATGAAGGCGGTGATGACGATTGCGTCCTGGATCGACAAGCACAGCCTGGCCTGGGCGGAAGCGGGGCACATCCCGGCCTATCGGCCGGTGACCGAGAGCCCGGCCTTCGAGGGCATGAAGCCCAACGCCGATTACGCGACCTTGGCCAAGACCGCCGTCTTCGATCCGAAATCGACCGTGGCCGGCGTGGCCTCGCCGGCCTACGAGGCGGCCACGAACTTCATGGAGCCGGCCGTCAACGGCCAATTGGACTCGAAGAGCGCAATCGCCCAGACGCGCGACGAGATCCAGAACGCCCTCCAGTAACCGGGTTCCCTCAAGGCGCGGCGGGTCCGACCGACCCGCCCGTCTGCCGCGTTCCGCAACCCTGGCCCGCCATGCCGCTTCCGCGCAAACGCACCCAGACCCGCACGGCCCTCGGTTTCATCGGGCCGTTCGTGCTCGCTTATGCGGTGTTGTTTCTGTACCCGACCGCCAAGATGGTGGAGCTGAGCTTCACCAACGCGCCTCTCGTCGGCGGCGGGCATTGGGTCGGCTGGGCCAATTACATCCGGCTCGCACGTGACGCGCTGTTTCTGCAATCGGTCGGACACACGATCTATTTCGTTGTTCTCACCGTGATCCCGACGACGCTGCTCGGCCTCGTGATCGCGCTCGCGGTCAGCCGTCTCAGTGGCAAGCTTCAGAGCCTCGTCCTGGCCGCCTTCTTCCTGCCCTACATCCTGCCGGTCTCGGTCGTGTTCCGCATCTGGGAATGGATGCTCGACCCGCAGTTCGGCATCGCCCAATGGCCTGTCAGGCTCCTCACGGGGCATACGGTCGCCATGTGGTCGGACCCGCTCTGGGCCATGCCGAGCGTTGCCTTCATCACGATCTGGTGGACCAACGGCTTCAACGTGCTGCTGTTCATCGCGGGTCTGCGCAACATCAGCCAGGACGTGCGCGACGCCGCCGCGCTCGATGGGGCCGGTGCGATGGCGCAATTCCGTTTCATCACATGGCCGTTGATCTGGCCCGTCACGGCCCTGGTGCTGACCATCCAGCTGATCCTGCAACTCAAGATCTTCGACCAGATCTACCTGATGACGCAGGGCGGACCCTTCAACTCCACCTATGTGGTGGTGCAGTACATCTACAAGCAGGCGTTCCAGGGCAATCGCGGCGGCTATGGGGCGACGGTGGCGGTGGCGTTGTTCGTTGCTATCGCGGCCTTGTCGACCTTGCAGTTCCAGGCGCTGCGGGCGCGGTCGGCATGAGGCGAAGGCTGCCCGCGCTGCTGTTCACCGGGCTGACGTGTCTCGCGGCGGCCCTGTGGTTCTTTCCCATCTATTGGGCCTTGGTCACCTCGCTGAAGCCCGAGTTCGATGTGGTGCAACCCGGCGTGGCGCTGCTGCCGCAGCATCCCACGCTCGACGCCTACAGCTACGTCTTCACGCACACCGCGATCCTGCACTGGTATCTGAACTCCACCGGCACCTCAGTGACCGTCACGCTGCTGGTGCTGTGCTTGAGTTCGGCCTGTGCCTACGCGCTGTCGCAACTGCGCTTTCATGGTCAATATTTGCTGTATGGCGTCATCCTGGCGAGCTTCATGGTGCCGGTCCAGGCGTTGATCGTCACCCATTTCGTGCTGATGAACAGCTTTGGGCTGATCGACACCTGGCTTGGCGTGATCCTGCCGCAGCTGGTCGTCCCGGTGACGGTCATCGTCTACAAACAATTCTTCGACCAGATTCCTAAGGAGTTCCGCGAGGCGGCGCTGCTCGACGGCGCCACCGAATTCCAGATCTTCAGCCGCATCTACCTTCCGATGAACTGGGGTGTCACCACCGCGCTCGCCATCATCACATTCATCGGCGCTTGGAACAACTTCTTGTGGCCGTTCCTGGTCTCCAACTCGAACGCCAGCATGACCGTTACGGTCGGCATCACCCAGGTGCACGAGAATTTCGGCGTGCAATATGCCCGCAACCTCGCGGGCGCGGTTATCGCGGCCTTGCCGGTGGCGATCGCCTACCTGTTGTTCCAGCGCCGCGTGACCGAGGCCATCATGCTTTCGGCCGGCATCAAGGGATGAGGCCGCGCCGCGGCCCTCCGGGTGGCGCCGATGGGCTGGATCGCTCCGCTTCACCTGCCACGACGATCAAACCAACCCGAGTGTCCCGATGACGAAAGCCAAGATCACCGTCGACCGCGATTTCGTATTGTCCGACCTCGACCGTCGTGTCTTCGGCGCCTTCGTCGAGCACCTCGGCCGCTGCGTCTACGGGGGCATCTACGAGCCCGGCCATCCGACCGCCGACGCCCGCGGGTTTCGCGGCGATGTGCTGGCGCTCACAAAGGAACTCGGCACCACCATCATCCGCTACCCGGGTGGAAACTTCATGTCGGGCTATGACTGGGAGGATGGGGTCGGTGCTGTGGACGAACGGCCGAAGAAGCTCGATCTCGCCTGGTTCTCGACCGAAACCAACCGCTTCGGCACCAACGAATTCATCGACTGGTGCAAGGCCGCGGAGGTCGAGCCCATGCTCGGCGTCAATCTCGGCACCCGCGGCATGGACGAAGCGCGGCAATATCTCGAATATTGCAACCATCCCGGTGGCAGCCATTTTGCCGAGCTGCGCCGCAGCCACGGCTACGAGGCGCCGCACGACGTCAAATTCTGGTGCCTCGGCAACGAGATGGACGGCCCCTGGCAGATCGGCGCCAAGACCGCGCAGGAATACGGCCGTCTCGCCAAGGAAACCGCCAAGGCGCTGCGCTGGATCGACCCGACGCTGATCCTGTCCGCCTGCGGCTCCTCACACCGGCAGATGCCCACTTACGGCACTTGGGAATATGAGGTCCTCGATCATTGCTTCGACGAAGCCGACTTCATCTCGCTGCACACCTATTTCGCCAACAAGACGGACGAGATCGACGAATATTTCGGCGTCATCGACCAGATGGATTCCTTCATCAAGGAGGTCGTGGCGATCTGCGACGCGGTGGCGGCCAAGCGTCGCTCGCCCAAGCGCATCATGCTCAGCTTCGACGAATGGAACGTCTGGTACAAGGCCCACACGATCGAGCACATGCGCAAGCCCGGCTGGCCCGAGGCGCCGGCCCTGCTGGAAGAGATCTACAACATGGAGGATGCGCTGATCGTCGGCGGCGCCCTCATAACCCTGATGAACAATGCCGACCGCGTGAAATGCGCCTGTCTGGCGCAGCTCGTGAACGTCATCGGTCCCATCATGACCGAGACTGGCGGCCCGGCGTGGCGCCAGACGATCTTCCACCCCTTTGCGCTCGCGGCGCGCTACGCCCAGGGTCGCGTGCTGCAGGCCAAGGTCGAGACGCCGACGATCAGCACGAAAGCCGTGTCCGACATGCCGCTTCTCCTGGCCTCCGTCACCGAGGATCCCGCCAGCGGCCGCCTTGCGATCTTCGCCCTGAACCGGTCGGCGACCGAAAGCCTCGACGTTACGCTGGATCCGCGTGGATTCGGGAGCCGGCTCGAGGTCGTGGAGGCGCTCGAACTGCACCACCCGAACCTGAAGGCCATCAACTCCAAAGCTGCTCCCGACACCGTGACGCCGACCGCCACCGCCGACGTCCGGATGTCCGACGGCCAACCTCAGGCTATTCTGAAGCCGTTATCGTGGACGGTGATCGTGCTCGAAGATGCGGAAGCTCGCGACAGGTAGCCCGGCACCAATCGGCATACCGGTCGGCCAAGAAGGTCCTCCAGCACGCGGTGGATCGCCCGTTCGGAGGGCCTGCCATCAGCGGTCAAAACTTAGCCGAGACTCAGGCAACGGCGCTCATTCCGCCGTTCGCCCGATCACAACATGTAATGGGTCTCCGCCGCTTCCTTCGGACACCAGGTCGTAGGCTTCGACCGTCGGGAAGCCGGCTTGCTGGAGGTAGAGCGCAACGAGGCGCATCCGCTCCGCGCCGCCGAGCCGGCCCCAGAGCGCGATCGCCTTGGTGGGAAAGCAGCGGTTCGAGAAGCTGATGACCACCAGCCCTCCCGGACGGAGCACGCGGTGAACCTCGTGCAACACCACGACTGGGGTCTGCAGGTATTGCACCGAGGCGCACACCACCACGGCGTCGAAGCTTGCAGCCTAGAGAGGCAGGTGGGGGTCGGCATTCAGGTTCTGCACGAACCATCGCGTCAGGCGTGGGTTGGCCGCGAGTTCCTCGGCATTCATGCCGTGGCCGACGACGGACGCATAGGACCGATCGGCCGGCAGATGGCTGACCCAGCTCGCCATCAAATCGAGCACCGTTCCCCCTGGCGGCAGCATATCCCTGTAGAATTGCGTGACCGCTGCCACGGCCGCGGCGTCGATGTGGGTGACGAAGCGGGGCATGGCGTAGAACCGGTCGTCCGGCGCGGCATCGAGCTTGGCAAAGGCCGCCGGAGGAAGCTCGGGAAGCAGGGTCATGGACGTCCTCGTCGTGCTAGGGTCGCTTTGGCAACGATGTCGGACGCTGGGGTTCGCCGCGGCGCAGGGCCGCAGCCGCGCTCGGGCGGCCTGAACCCGGCTTAGACTGCGATCGATCGGCCACCCGCCCCGTGGAGGACGCCAACGGAAACTTTGCATGGCCTTGCCCGACCAGCTTCTCGACATCCGCAGGATCTTCCTGGAAGCCAAGGTGGCGGAATACCCGCGTGGGCAGGAGATCCTGGCCCGATACCCGGACGCCGAGCGGATTCCGGTGACATCCCACTGGATGATCCCGAGCCTGCACGGCAATGCAGGCAGTGCCGAAGACTGGCTGCGCATCAAGCGCGACACGCTGGTGCTTGGGGTCAAAAAGGCGTTGACGTTTCGGCCGAACGGGCGAAGCGCCCATTTCATCGCGCCTTCGACCTCGAATGGGTGTGCGATGGCCTGCGCCTATTGCTACGTCCCACGCCGCAAAGGCTTCGCCAACCCGATCTCGCTCTTCGTCAACATCGAGGAGATCCGCCGCGCCCTTTCGCGCCATGCGGCGCGCCAGGGTCCTCTGGGAGAGCCTGACCAGATCGATGAGCGGGCCTGGGTCTACGACCTCGGGGAGAACGGCGACCTGTCGGTCGACGCGCTGCTTTGCGACAATGTCCGCGACCTGGTGGCGACGTTTCGCGACATCCCGAACGGCAAGGGCTCGTTCGCGACCAAGTTCGTCAACAGGGACCTGCTGGGCTACGATCCGCAAGGGCGCATGCGCATCCGCTTTTCATTGATGCCCGAAGCGATCGCCCGGGTGGTGGACGTCCGCACCAGTCCCATCGCAGACCGCATCGCGGCGATCGACGACTTCGTCCGCGCCGGCTACGAGGTGCACGTCAACTTTTCGCCCGTTATCGTGTATCGGGGCTGGGAAGACGATTGGCGTGCGCTGTTCGGTCAGATCGATGCCGCGCTGTCGCCCGCCGCGAAGGCGCAGCTCAAGGCCGAGGTGATCTTCCTCACCCACAACGAGCAGCTGCACGAGGTCAACCAGCGCTGGCACCCCCGGGCCGAGGACCTGTTGTGGACACCCGAAACCCAGGAAACCAAACTCTCGCAGGGCGGCATGGTGAACCTGCGTTACCGCGTCGCCTGGAAGCGGCAATGGCTCGATCGCTTCCAAGCCCTTCTGGCGCGCTCAATGCCCTATTGCGGCATACGCTACGCGTTTTAAGCCCGGCCGGCGAGGCGGGCTATGCCGCTGCGCCGGCTGGACTCCCGACGGCTCACTCCTGAGTGAGATGCGCCGATAAAAGCTTGTTCATCTCGAACATCGTCGCCTTGTCCTGCCCGAACACGACCTTCAGCTTGTCGTCGGCGAGGATCTCGCGCCGGTTCTCGGGGTTCTGCAGGTCGTGCTTGCGGATGTAATCCCAGACCTGGCTCACGACTTCGGTCCGCGGCATCGGCCCCTTGCCGACCACGGCCGCCAGCTGCTCCGACACCTTCAGCGGCTTCGACAGCGCGGCATTGACCTTCTTGACCGGCGGGACCTGCTTGGCCTTGTCATTCTTGGTCTTCCCGGTGGCGACTTCGGCCTCGGCCTCGATCGCCTTCTGGGCCTTCGATCCCTTGCTGGCAGGCGCCTTTGCGGGAGCCTTGGTGTCCTTTGATGCCGACTTAGCCATCCTGTTTCCTTTCCATGATCCTTCGCGTCGGTGTCGACGAGAAACGTCTTGGCGCCTCGCTCTCGCTTCGGGACCAGTCCCGTTCGAGCGCGCGACGCGCCGATCTTGATCTCCCGCCTCGCGTCCCGCCGCTCGACGTCGGGCGTTTTCGCCCAGTTTTGTCACTCGAAACGCACAAAGCCCGACGAAGGTCCGACTGCGGCGCTATCGTACAGGCTTGTCGAAGAACTTTGGAAGGCCCTTCGGGCGATTGCCCTCTACGAAGGTAATCGTTTCTTTCCGGCCGCGGTCCGATGCGGTTTCACCGTTTGGCCCGCTAGCGCGGCCAGGAGGCTCCATGGGCGTTCACATAGGTCGCGTAAAGCGAAGTGGTGCCGCAGATGTAGAGCCGGTTCCGCTTCGGACCGCCGAAACACAGGTTCGCCACGGTTTCCGGCACCTTGATCTTGCCCAGCAACGTGCCGTCGGGGTGGTAGCAATAAACCCCCTCGGCCGTGGAGGTCCAGATATGGCCCGCGGTGTCGATCCTGAGGCCGTCGAAGACGCCCACCGGACAGGTGGCGAACAGCCGGCTCGCCCCCAGGCTCCTGCCATCGGCCGCGACGTCGAAGACGTGGATGTCGCGGGGCCCGTTCACGACATGGCTGACGCCGGTGTCGACCACGTACAGCAGCGATTCGTCGGGCGAGAAGGCAAGGCCGTTCGGCTTGACGATGTGTTGCACCACGGATGTCACCGCGCCCGTGCTGCCGTCGATCCGATAGACGTGGCTGACCCCGAGCTCCGATTCGGCCGCGTTGCCCTCGTAATGGCTGTCGATCCCGTAGGTCGGATCGGTGAACCACACCGAGTCGTCGGATTTGACCACCACGTCGTTGGGCGAGTTCAGCCGTTTGCCGTCGATATGACTCGCCAGCACGGTGCGGCTGCCGTCGTGCTCGATGCGCGACACGCAGCGGCCGCCATGCTCGCAGGACACGAGCCGGCCCTGTCGATCGACCGTGTGGCCGTTGTGGTTGCCGGCCGGTTGCAGGAACACCGAGACCGAGCCATCGGTCTCGTCATACCGCATGACGCGATCGTTCGGGATGTCGGACCACACCAGATATTTGCCGGCCGCGAAATAGGCCGGGCCTTCGGCCCAGCGCGAGCCCGTCCACAATGTTTCCAGATGGCAATTGCCATGGACGAGCCGCGTGAAACGGGCATCGATGACTTCGAAATCCTTGGTCAGCACGGTTTGCGTCCCTCCTGCGGCGCCTCTGATCGCGGCGCCGTCATTACGGGCAAAACCATGGCTTGGCCGGTGCCAAAGCACAACCTCGCACAGGGGTGGCTGACGTCAGTGCCGCGACCGTTGTCGCCATGCGGCACCCTTCGAGCCTAAGCCGCCGCCCCGAAGCTACGGAATCGCAGAACGATCCAAGTCGCGGGTCGATGGGGTCCGCGCCGCCGTATCGGCGCGAAGGCGTTCCGGCGAGACCGATCGGTAAGGTTTGATTCAGCCTCCTGGCGCATCGTGGTGAACGAAGCGTTTCAGCGAGCCGCCCGCATGACCTCCGATCCCTCGTCCTTGTCAGCGCATTCCTCCGCGGCCCGCGGCGCACCGGTCCTCGACGGCGAGGTGATGCCGCCTCTCCGCACGCCACGATCCGAACCGAAACAGGCGCCCCGGCCTGCGGCGTCGCCGAAGGCTGCCCGGCGTCTTTCCCTCGGTCTGGCCGTCGCGGGCGGCCTTGCGATCGCAGCGGCGAGCGGCGGCGTCGCCCTGGAAGGCTACCGGTGGCATCTGCGCACCCTCCACGTCGCGGCGGCGTCGGGCGCCAATGCCACCGCGCTGGCGAAGCTCGGCAAGGATGTGGGCGACCTGAAGTCCGCCGTGGTGGCCGACCGGCAGGACGACACCTTGAAGGCGCTGCGCAAGACCGTCGATCAATTGCGCGGTGAGGTCGATGGGCTGCGCTCGGCCAACGCGGCCGCGACGGCGCAATTGGCCGCAAAGCTCGAAAGCAAACCCGCGACCCCGCCGGCCATGACCGAGGTGGTGTCGCGGCTCGACCGGATCGACCACGATCCACGGCTGGGGGAGATCGCCTCGCGGCTCGACCGCATCGAGCACCAGGTCGCGTCACCGGCCCCGACCGGCAGCATCGTGCCCGCGAAGCCGGCGACCCAGGCCACGACCGTGCAGGCCAACGCGGCCCCGACAGGCCGCGCCGCGAAGCCGGCGGTGCTCGACAACTGGATCGTGCGGGATGTGTATTCCGGCATCGCCCTGGTGGAAGGTCGCAGTGGCAGCGTCCGCGAAGTCGTCCCGGGCGAGGTGCTGCCGGGCGCCGGCGAGGTGCAGGCGATCCAGCGCCGGGGCCGTGGTTGGATCGTGGTGACGAGCCGCGGAATCATCGACACCGAAACATGGTGAGGCTCCGGCCGCCGCCCCGACCCCCGCACAGCTTCAGCCGTCCCGCATCGCATTCCGGAGTTCCGCCCATGACGCATCTTTGGGGTGCCGTTCAGGCCTTCGTGGCCGCCGCGACGGTCGCGACCCTGCATCAGCTCGCGGTTGGTCTCTGGCATCTGTAGGGTGTTGGCCGTGGTGCACCGGCATGCGTGACGACACACTTCCACTGAGCCACTTCGAGGCGATATACGCCCGCGGGGACGACCCCTGGCATTTCGCCAGCTCCGCCTACGAGGCCGCCAAATATGCGGCAACGCTGGCCGCCTTGCCGCGCGCGCGTTATGCCCGCGCCTATGAGGTCGGCTGCTCGGTGGGGGTGCTGACGCGGGCGCTCGCCGACCGCTGCGACGACCTGCTCGCCGTCGAACCGGTGTCGACCGCCCTGACGGCTGCGCGGCACCGCAACGCCGACAAGCCCTGGGTCCGCTTCGCCGAGGCTTTCGTGCCGCGCGACTGGCCGCAAGAGCGGTTCGACCTGGTGGTGCTGTCGGAGGTGCTGGATTATCTCGGCACGTCGGATCTTTCAGGCGTGGGCGATTGCCTGCGGCGGACGCTCGATCCTGGCGGCGACGTGGTGCTGGTGCACTGGATCGGCAAGAAGGGCGGGGTCACCGCACGGCCCGACGAGGCTAGCGAAGTCCTAATCGGGGCGCTCGGCGATGTGCTGACGCCGATGGTGCAGCGGCGCACCAAGGATTACCGCCTCGATGTGTTCCGGCGCAGAGCCTGAACGACCCAGGTGCGGCGACGGGTTCGAAAACCCTCACAACCCGCTCGCCGCATGAGCTTTCCTACGAGACGGATCAAACCACCATGCCGTGCAGGTCATAGGCATCGGCGCGCTCGACCTTGACGGTGACGATGTCGCCGACGCGCACGGGCCGCCGAGAGGTCATGTAGACCTTGCCGTCGATCTCGGGTGCGTCGCCCTTGCTGCGCCCCTGCGCGACCGTCGGGCCCGCCTGATCGACGATGACCTGCAATCGACGACCCACCTTGGCCTTCTGCCGAGCCGCGCTGATGGATTGCTGGTGCTGCATGAAGCGGCGGTGCCGTTCTTCCTGCAGGGCGGGGGCGATGGGCGTCAGGCCAAGGTCGTTGGCTGGGGCACCGGCCACCGGCTCGTATTTGAAGGCGCCCACCCGGTCGAGCTTGGCTTCCGTCATCCAGTCGAGCAGGAACTGGAAATCCGCTTCGGTTTCGCCCGGAAACCCGACGATGAAGGTCGAGCGCAGCGTCAGGTCGGGCAGGGCGGTGCGCCAGGACCGGATGCGATCGAGCACTTTTTCGTGGTTGCCGGGCCGCCGCATCGCCCGCAGCACCTTCGGCGATGCGTGCTGGAACGGAATGTCGAGGTAAGGCAGCACCAGCCCGTCCGCCATCAAGGCGATCACGTCGTCGATATGCGGATACGGGTAGACGTAATGCAGCCGGACCCAGGCGCCGAACTGGCCCAGCTCGCGGGCGAGGTCGATGAACTTGGTGCGGACCTCGCGGTCGCCGAAACGATCGGTGGCAAATCGCACGTCGAGCCCATAGGCGCCGGTGTCCTGCGACACCACCAGCAGCTCCTTGACGCCCGCCTTGACCAGTCGCTCCGCCTCACGCAACACGTCGCCAACCGGCCGCGACACCAGATCGCCGCGCAGGCGTGGGATGATGCAGAAGGAGCAGCGATTGTTGCAACCCTCTGAAATTTTAAGATAAGCATAGTGCCGCGGTGTCAGCTTGATACCCTGCGGCGGCACGAGGTCGAGGAAGGGATCGTGCAGCGGCGCGGCGACCTTGCGGACCGCCGTCATCACGGTCTCATAGGCTTGCGGGCCAGAGATCGACAGGACGTTCGGGTGTTCTGCCGTCACGGCACCCGGTTCGGCACCCATACAGCCCGTGACGATCACTTTGCCATTCTCGGCCAGCGCGGCTCCGATCGCATCGAGCGACTCGCGCTTGGCGCTGTCCAGGAACCCGCAGGTGTTGACGATCACCGCGTCGGCCCCGGCATGGCTTTTCGTCAGTTCGTAGCCTTCGGCCCGCAAACGCGTGATGATGCGCTCGCTATCGACCAGCGCCTTCGGGCAGCCGAGCGACACGAAGGAAATGCGCGGCGCCGCACGCTCCGAGGCGGGAGCCTGGTCAGGCAAGGTCGAGGTCAGCATGCGAGACCCATGCCATGCGGCGCTGGACGACGCAAGGCAGGGGCACAGGCCTCAGCGGGGCGCTATTCCCACTCGATCGTGCCGGGCGGCTTCGACGTGACGTCATAGACGACACGGTTGATGCCCTTCACTTCGTTGATGATGCGGGTCGCGACCCGGCCCAGGAACGCCATGTCGAAGGGGAAGAAATCGGCCGTCATGCCGTCCACCGAGGTGACGGCGCGGAGGCCGCAAACCTGGTCGTAGGTCCGGCCGTCGCCCATGACTCCCACGGTGCGCACCGGCAACAACACCGCGAAGGCCTGCCAGATCGTGTCGTAGAGTCCGGCTTCACGGATCTCGGCGAGATAGATCGCGTCGGCTTGACGGAGGATGTCGAGCTTTTCGCGCGTGATGTCGCCGGGAATGCGGATCGCTAGGCCCGGCCCCGGGAAGGGGTGCCGTCCCACGAAGGCCGCCGGTAGTCCGAGGGCGCGTCCGAGCACCCGCACCTCGTCCTTGAACAAGGCCCGCAACGGCTCAACGAGCTTCATGTTCATGCGCGCGGGCAGGCCGCCGACATTGTGGTGCGACTTGATCGTCACCGACGGGCCGCCACTGAAGGACACGCTTTCGATGACGTCAGGGTAGAGCGTGCCCTGGGCGAGGAAATCGGCGCCGCCGATCTTCGCGGCTTCCGCCTCGAAGACGTCGATGAAGAGTTTGCCGATCGTCTTGCGCTTCTGCTCCGGGTCGGTGATGCCGGCGAGCGACCCGAGGAACAGCTCGCTCGCGTCCACATGGACCAGCGGGATGTTGTAATGGTCGCGGAACAGCGACACGACCTGCGTGGCCTCGTCCTGGCGCAGCAGGCCATGGTCGACGAAGACGCAGGTGAGCTGCTCGCCGATCGCCTCATGGATCAATACGGCCGCGACCGCCGAATCGACGCCGCCCGACAGGCCGCACAGCACCCGGCCCTGGCCCACCTGAGCTCGGATCTGCGCCAAGGCCTCGTCGCGGAACGCCGCCATGGTCCAGTCGGATTTGAGACCCGCCACCTTGTGCAGGAAGTTCGAGATCAGCCGTCCGCCGTCCGGCGTATGCACCACCTCCGGATGGAACATCAGGCCGTAATAATGACGCGCCTCGTCAGCGATCACCGCATAAGGGGCGCTCGGCGAGGTCGCGACGATGCGAAAGCCTTCCGGCATCCGGGTGACGATGTCGCCATGGCTCATCCAGACCGGATGCGACTCACCCTCGGTCCACAGGTCGTCGAACAAGGCGCATCGATCGCGCACCGTCACATCGGCACGCCCGAATTCGCGGTGGTCGCCCTGGTTGACGGCGCCGCCGAGCTGATGCGCCATCGCCATCTGGCCGTAGCAGATGCCGAGAACGGGCTTGCCGGATGCGAACACCGCATCGGGCGCGCGGGGGCTGTTCTCTTGGCCGGCGGATTCAGGGCCGCCCGACAGAATAAAGGCGTCCGGCATGCCGGCCTCGATGGCGGCCGCGGCATTCTGGAACGGCACCACCTCGCTGTAGATGCCGGCGTCCCGCACCCGGCGGGCGATGAGTTGCGTGACCTGCGAGCCGAAATCGATGATCAGGACCCGGTGATGATGCGCCGTCGACACGGTATGTTCCTCAATCCCCTGTGTCATCGCATGCCTCTCCCGTGGCGCCCGACTTAGGCGATGCCGGCCAGCAAGGCAAAGGTAAACGCGACGGCTCGGTCTTGAGCGATGCGGGGAACGGCACCGAAAAGCTTTGCCCGTAGACCTGCGGCATGGACCATCTGTCGTTTGCGTCTGCCTATCGGACGGCGGCGATCCTCGCCGCATTTTCTCAGGCCAGCAGGGGGGCCGATGACCCGTGTCGCGGCCTGCGCTCGTTCGGCCTGCCGACCGGCTCTTCCGCCCCGACCGCCGCCGGGCGCGGGCTCAGGCGGCTTGCGGTCTGGCTCGGCGCCGCCATGGGGCTCGAACCCAACCGGGCTTGCCGGAAGCGGCCGATCGGATCGACGAAGGCATCGGGGGCCGCTGATCCCGCAGCGCCGTCGCGCCTCGTCAGCCATTTCGCCTTTTGCGACGGCGCACCCGAATGGCACGACCGCCACCTCGGCTGACGGACTTGACCGGCAGCCCACGGTTTCTATCACGGACACCATGGCGCCTCCGCATCCCCCGGTCGAACTGCACCCGGACCTCCTGTTGCGAGCCTATGCGGCCGGCATCTTCCCGATGTCCGAGGGCGCCGACGACCCGGAGCTGTTTTGGGTGGATCCCGAACGGCGGGGCGTTTTTCCGCTCGATGGACTGCGCATCGCCCGCAGCCTCGCGAAAGTGTTGCGGTCGGATCGCTTCACGGTGGCGGTCGATCGCGACTTCGATGCCGTGATCGCCGGCTGCGCCGAAGCCAAGGCCGATCGGCCGAGCACCTGGATCAACGCCCCGATCCGCCAATCCTATGGCGAATTGTTCACGCGCGGCTTCGTCCATACGGTCGAGGTGCGGCAGGCGGGGGCGCTTGTCGGCGGCCTTTACGGTGTGTCGCTGGGCGGCGCCTTCTTCGGGGAAAGCATGTTCCACCGCGAGCCCGATGCCTCGAAGGTGGCGCTGGCGCATCTCGCGGCGCGTCTGGTGCGCGGCGGCTTTCGCCTGCTCGACACGCAATTCGTCACGCCGCACCTGGCGAGCCTCGGCGCGGTGGAGATTTCACGCCGCCGCTACCGTCGGCTATTGGCCGAGGCGCTGAGGCTCCCGGCAACCTTTCCGACCGACGCCGCTTTAAGCGGTCTGCAAGTCCTTGCGACGCTCGACCGGAGCGCCGCAGAGGTCACGCAGCCGGCAGATCACTTGCCGGCCGGGTCCTTGCCGCCGAAATCATTGGAATAGCTGTTGGTCGGGAAGAAGGACTGGCTCGGCTCCCGGCGTTCAGGCTCGATCGCCACGGGCGGCGGTTCCTGACGACGGACCACCCGGCGCGGCTTGGGTGGTGCCGGGGCCGCCACCGGCGCGGCCGGGGCCGGTGTTGCGCCAGGCGCAAGGGCGGCCGGAAGGGCGTTCGGGTCCTGGTCGAGGCTGGGCACATCGGCGATCACCTGCGTGCCGCCTTTGCAATCGGTCAGCCACACATCATAGACCGGATGTTCGACGCCGTGCAGGCCGGGGCTCGCCGAGAACATCCAGCCGGAGAAGATCTGCTTGTCGGTCTTGTCCGACTGCACCTCGTCCACCTGGGTAAAGGCGTCTGTCTGCGGGGTTTCGGTTTGCGGACGGGTGTAGCAAACGCGGGGCGTCACCTGCAGCGAACCGAACTGCACCGTTTCGTCGATCTTGGCTTCGAACGAGATGATGCGTCCGGTGATCTTGTCGAGCCCGGAAAACACCGCCACCGGATTCTTGATCTTGTCGGCCAGGGCAGGGGGCGCGGCAAGAACCGCCGCCAGCCCGATGCCGGCGATGATCCGTGCAGGACGAAACGATACCATCGGAACTCGCGCGCATCCCCGGGTGAACGATCCCGCGGTTACACGCGACCGGTATGGCAAATCGATGATGCCGCGGCCCTCAGTTGGGCGTCCAGGCTCCGTAATCGGCCCCTGTCTTCTGCCGCTGGCCGGAACGCAGCGTCGATCCTTCGGGTCGATACGCGGCCGGGGTGCCGGTCATGTTCGGCACATAAGGCTTCTGCCAGTCGCGGGGCTTGTAGTTTTCTTCCGTCGGCGGCGTGTCGCAGGTGTGGTGCAGCCAGCCGTACCAACCGGGCGGCGTCAGAGAGCCGTCACATTCGCCGGCATAGATCACCCAGCGGCGCTCGAACAACAGCACGGGATCGATCTTGCCGGTTTTGTAATAAGCATTGCCGAACTCGTCAGACCCCACATAGATTCCGTAGCGGTTCGTCCAAACGCGCGTGCCGATCGTGAGGCGGTTCCACCACGAGAACACCTGGGCGATGCTGAACGGTATCTTGGGTCCGCGCTTGTCATGCGCCATATCGGGGTCCTTTCGAGCGGGCGGACTATGGCGCGCGACGGCAGGCCCGTAAAGCGGCAAACCGCGCATGGGAATGCTGCGGACGCTCCGGTTGCCGATTGCGGGAATGCCGCGGCCTCACTAAACCGAAGCCGATTGAGCGACGGGATGCCTGCATGACCGAGATTGCGACCTATCCGAGCTTGCGGGACGCAGCCGTGCTGATTACCGGCGGCGGCAGCGGCATCGGGGCGGCCCTGACCCGCCGCTTCGCCCAGCAGGGCGCCAGGGTCGGGTTCCTGGATATCGCGGACGCACCCTCGCAGGCCCTCGTGGCCGAATTGACCGAGGCGGGGCACAAGGTCGCCTTTGCGCATGCGGATTTGCGACGCATCGACGAACTGAAGGCCGGTATCGCGGCCCTGCGGGAGCAGGTCGGTCCCTTCGGCGTTCTGCTCAATAACGCCGCTCACGACGAGCGCCATGCCTTCGCGGATATCACGCCGGACTATTTCGACGAGCGCATCGCGGTCAATCTGAAGCACCAGTTCTTTGCCGCCCAGGCGGTGCTGCCCGACATGCAGGCGGCGCAAAAGGGCTGCATCATCAACTTCGGCTCGGTGTCCTGGATGCTGGGTCAGGGCAACATGGCCATCTACACGGCGGCCAAATCCGCCATCCTCGGCTTCACGCGCTCGCTGGCGCGCGATTATGGCAAGGACAACATCCGGGTGCTGTCGATCGCCCCGGGCTGGATCATGACGGAGCGCCAGCGCGACCTGTGGCTGACCCCGGAGGCCGACCGCGACCGCCTCGAGCGGCAATGTTTGAAACGCGCCCTGGTACCCGACGACGTCGCCCGCACGGCCCTGTTCTTCGCGTCCGACGAGGCAGGGGCGATGACGAACCAGAGCTACCTCGTCGATGGCGGCTGGGTTTGAAGGCGTCGCGATGACCACCATGCAGCTTCCCGCCTTCGTGGCCGTGGACTGGGGCACCACCCGCATGCGGGCCGCGCTGGTCGACCGCAACGGCCACGTCCTCGATCGTGCCGCGTCCGAGGACGGCGTCCAGAGCGTGCCGGCCGGCGGCTACGAGGCCGCGCTCGAGGCGGCCTGCAGCGCCTGGTTTGCGGCGCATCCCGACCTGCCGGTGCTGATGTCCGGCATGGTGGGCAGCCGTAACGGCTGGATCGAGGTGCCCTATGTGTCGCCGCCCTGCGGTGCCGACGATCTCGGCCGCAGCCTGCAGCGCGTCGCCGCGGCGGCGCGGCGGGTTTTCATCGTGCCGGGCGTCGATTGCCGCTCCGAGGACGGCAGCTACGACGTCATGCGGGGCGAAGAGGTGCAGGCCTTCGGGTCTGGGCTGCGGGATGGCCTCGTTTGTCTGCCGGGCACCCATAGCAAATGGGTCGAGATGGTCGATGGCCGTATCCGTCGCTTCGCCACCTTTGCGACGGGAGAGCTCTATGCGGCCCTGACGCAATCCTTTGTGGGGCGTCTCGCCGAGGCGCCGGACGATGCGGATGCCGGGGCGGCGGTCGGGGAAACGGTGGCCCGCCTGCCGGGCGGGTTGAGCCGGCAGGTGTTCCAGGCCCGCGCCCAGGTGCTGGCCGGCACCATGTCGGGCCATGCCGTGCGGCCGTTCTTGTCGGCGCTGCTGATCGAAGCCGAGGCGGCCGGCGCGCGTGCCATGTTCGGCGCCGCCGGCGCCGTGACCTTGGTGGCCGGCGAACCGCAGCTCGGTCCTTATGAACGCATCCTGGCGCGGCATGGTTTTTCGGTCGTGAGCGTGACGCCCGAGGCGGCGACGCTTTCGGGGCTCAAGCTCCTGGCCGCCAGCGCGGGGGATTTCGGATTGGAACAGCTGCGATGACTGGGACGATCGAAGACCGCTATGCGGACGATTTCGCCACCATGCCGGTGGTGGCCATCCTGCGCGGCCTCGTGCCGCGCGAGGCTGTGGCGATCGGCATGGCGCTGGTCGAATCCGGCATTCGCATCCTCGAAGTTCCGTTGAACTCGCCCGAACCCTTTGAGAGCATCGGCCTTCTGGCGCGTGCCTTCGCGGGGCATGCGACCGTCGGCGCCGGGACGGTGCTGACGCCGGGCGACGTCGACCGGGTGCGCGACGTCGGCGGTCAGATCATCATCTCGCCCAACATGAACCCGGTGGTGATCCGCCGGGCCCGCGAGGCGGGGCTTGTGTCCTTGCCGGGATGTTTGACGCCGACCGAGGCCTTTGCGGCGCTCGAGGCGGGCGCTCATGCGGTCAAGCTGTTTCCGGGCGAACTGGTGACGCCGGGTGTGGCGCGCGCCATGGCGGCCGTGCTGCCGAAGGGCACGCGCCTGCTCGTCGTGGGCGGCGTCGCGGCCGACACGATCGGCACCTGGAACGGCAGCGTCGTGCATGGCTTCGGCATCGGCTCCTCGCTGTTTAAGCCCGGCATGACGCCGGACGACGTGCGCGGGAAGGCGCGAGACCTCGTGGCCGCCGTGCGGGATTGGGCTGCCGCTTCGCGCGCCTGACTCTCGTTGCGGTTGAGGGCGGGCCGTCAGCCGCGCGCGCCTTCGTCCTTGATGGTCAACTTGTGCAGGGCGGCCAGCAGCTTGTCGCTGGTCGCCTGAGACGGATCGAAGCCGGTCGCCTGCCCGATCTCGGCGAAGCTCCGGGCATCGATGGGCCGCGCGCCCACAAAGCCCATCGACCAATGCGGGAAGCCGCGCTGCGCCAGCGGCTCGAAGGCCAGCAACGACACTTCGCGGTGACGTGCATCGCGCTGGATGCGGTTGAAGGTAGCCTCCAGAGCCTCGCGGCGGCCTTCCAGCACCTGCCCGAAACACCCGGCATTGAACATCAGGGCGCCGGAAATATCGGAGGCCGCATTGTTCCTGCGGCTGCTCGCCAGGATGTCGGCGATGGCGTCCACCAGGTCCGGTTCCGGAATGCGGTTGCGGCTGTAGTAAACGAGGCGGTGCAAGCCTGATTCCATGATGGGCCTCATATTGGCGCGACTGGACCGGCCCTCCACGCGAGCCATCTCTGATGGTCATAAGGCCGTGCGTCGGTTTTCCCAGGGCTTGACGGGTGACGACGACGCGCAATCGCGCGACACGACCGCCCGCTTGCCTCGGCCGGCCTTAGCGCTCCGGCGCCTTGTCGTTCGGCAGAGGTCGCCGGGCGCGTCTCGCCGATCAGCGGCGTCAGGTCGGCAGGCGTTTGATCCGCCCTAGGAGAGCCAAACCTGCGGCCATTTCCCAAAGCGTGATGGTGTCGACCGCGCCGCGTTCCAGCAGTCCCGGAGGCCAGCCGCGGCTGAGCACCAGCGCCAAACCGCAGCCCAGGCCGAAGGCACCGCAAGCGACGCTGAGTCCACGAAAGGCCGGCCCCGCAAGGTCGCTCCGCACACTGAGGCCTGCACCCATCAGGGCGAGGTTGCCGCCCAGGATGGCCGCATAAGCGCCCATGACATGCAGGTGCGGTGTGCCGGCCAGCGTGCCAGGGGCGCTGTGCACCAGCCCGACGGTGATCGAGCCGACCGCATGCACCGTCGTCAGTGCCAGCACCGCCCACCGCAGCCTGGGCCGCAGCGTCGACCGCAGCAGAAAGGCCGACACCAGCGCCAGCAGGCCAGCCAGCACGAAGCCACCGTTCATCACCGCCGCCAGCGGCGAACAGATGCCCGTGGCGGAGCACGGCGAAACGCCGAGATCGCTGATGTAGTTGCGGCTGTAGCTGTAGGGTCGCGGCCAGGCCGCCGCCGTGATGGCCTCGGCCGCGAGGTACTGGCCGCAAAGCAGCAGCGTCGCGGCGCCGGCTGCGAGCCGGCGTTCGGGGCTCATCGGATCACGATGGCACTCACCAGCCGGCCATAATCGGCCTCGCGGCGATGCGTCGTCCGTCGATAGGAATAGAACTGGTTCTCGTCCGGGTAGGTGTCGAGCCGCATGTCCTCGAACAGCCCGACGCCGGCAGCCCGACAGCGGTGGCCGATGAGGCCCGGCAGGTCGAACAAGCTGTGGCCAGAAGTGCCACTCGGCTTGAAGAAGCGGTCGAAGCTCGCGTCGCGCTCGAGGAAACGCGCCACGAAGTCCGGGCCGACCTCGTAGGAAGCCTGGGCGATGGTCGGCCCCAGCACGGCCACGACTCTGTCGCGGCGGGCCCCGAGATCCACCATGGCCGCTACGGTTGCACCGGCGACGTCGTCGAACGCGCCCTTCCACCCCGAATGGCAGGCGCCGATCACGCCCGCCTGGGCATCGGCGAACAACACCATGCCGCAGTCCGCGCCCGTGACCCCGAGCGCGAGCCCGGGAATGCGGGTCACGAGGCCGTCGCCTTGCGGCCGTTCATCCGTGGCCCAGGGCGCCTCCACCGTGAGCACGCGGTTGGAATGGATCTGGTAGGGCACCAACAGGTGCGACGGCGCGACCCCGAGCGCCTCAGCCATCAGGCGGCGGTTATCGGCCACGGCATCGGGGCGATCCTTCGAGCCCACGCCGCCGTTGAGGCTGGCATAAAGGCCGTCCGAGACGCCGCCGCGCCGGGTGAAGAAGGCGTGCGACAGGCGCGGATAGTTCAGCAGGGCGGTGCGGATCACCGGTAGCGTCATGGCATGTCCTCGGGAGTGAAGCCGGGCACCGCCGTGAGGTCGGGTCCGGTGACCGCGATGGCTTTGAACAGGTGACCCATGCCGGGCTCGGGGCCGGCGAGCCGCTCCGCTGCAGCCGAAAGCGTGGCCGCCTGGGCGGGATCGCGGGCGCGGCTCAGCGCCGCCGTCCGCTCGGCGAGCCCGAGGCCAAGCAGCAGGGCGCCCTGCGTCACCGGGCCGTGGACGCGGGCGCCGCAGTCCGCCGCGGCGCGACCGAGGGCCGCGAAATCCACATGGGCCGTGATGTCCGCTTCGCCCGGCTCCGCCAGGGGATCGACGAAGCCATGCCGCCGCACGGCCTGCAACGTGTCGCCGGGGCCGGACGTCACAGAGCCGTAGTCGATCGCCAGCAGGGCCCCGCCCTGCGCCACGAGGCGCGTCGCCAGCGAGCGGACGATCGCCTCACCGGCCAGCGACACCTCGAACACGCCCGTGGCGCCCGGCGCCGGCACAGGCCACCGCGACTGCCGGGTCAGGGGATCGGGCGACAAGCCGAAAGCCAGCCGTCCGTCTGCCCCGAGGCCCACCAGACGCTCGTGCACCCCGGTGTCGGTGCGCACGAACTGGCGGATCGGCAGCGCATCGAAGAACTCGTTGGCCAGCATCAGGGCAGGGCCCGGCGGCAGCGTGCCGATGTCGTCGTGCCATGTCGCGGTGGCCTCGACGGAGGCGAGCGCCTGCTGCTGGGCTTGTCGCAGCACGGGGCTCGTTTCGACCATGTGGAGGTCGAGCGCCGTTCGAAAGGCCGGCAGCGCCCGGGCGGCCCGGAGGGCATCCGCCATCAGGGTTCCGCGGCCCGGCCCGAGTTCCACCAGGCAAACCGGGGCAGGGCTTCCCATCGCCTGCCAGACCGTGACCGCCCACAGGCCGAGCAATTCGCCGAACATCTGGCTGATCTCGGGGGCCGTGGTGAAGTCGCCCGCGGCGCCGAGCGGGTCGCGTGTGCGGTAATAGCCATGGCGGGGGTGCCCGAGCGCCAGCGCCATGTAGCGCTCGACCGAGATCGGGCCGTCGGTGGCGATCAGCGCGCGGATCTCCTCCAACAAGGCCGTCATGCGGGCCGGGGAGCGGGCGTCGAGGGATGCGTCATGGGTCGATGGTCTGCGGCCGGAAACGATGGCCCACATGGCTCCCCGAAGAGATCCGGTCAAGCCGAGGTCCGGGGACATCGCTTCGCGCATCGTTGCTCGACCCGATCTCGGCAGCCTTGTGGGGGTGCGGCCGATGGGCCGGGGCCCCATATGGGTGCGACACGTGTCGCGTTTGCGGAGTTTCAGGAATGACGAAGCCCCTGGTTGTATCGGTGCCGCATCAACTCGGCCGGCCCGAAGCAATCCGTCGCCTCAAGGACGGGCTGCAATGGGCGCGGGAAAAGTACGGCACCGTCGTGGCTATCCAGCAGGAGGATTGGGCCGAGGATCACCTGGCGTTCCGGGTCGCGGTGCTGGGCCAGGCGGCGGCCGGCACCATGGACGTGTCCGACACCGACGTGACGCTTTCGGTGCAATTGCCGTGGCTTCTCGCGAAATTCGCCGAAAAGGCGCAAGCCATGCTGCAGAAGCAAGGGCATCTGCTGCTCGAGAAGAAGTAGCCTCTAGCGATCAGGCCCGTCTCGCGCGCACCGCTTACGCGACGGGCTCGCGTCCCGCCGCGACGACGCCTTGCCGTGGTACGTAGACCCGCACGGCATGGCGCAGAACCTGGAAGTGCACCGGCGTGCGCGTGGTGATCTCGCCGTCGGTGTTGACCGAGCGCGGCTTGCGGGTCCGCACTACGATCTCGGCGGAGCTGAAGGTTCTCACCTCCTTCCAGCGACCGTGCGTGCCGCGCCGCATCGCCGGCAACAGGAACAACAGTTTCAAGGCGCTACGAACCTCGAGGCTGTAGACGTTCAGCCGACCATCATCGATCGCCGCATCCTCCGACACCGTCATGCCGCCGCCGTAGTGACGACCATTGCCGATCGCGAGGTGGATGGTGCGCGACATGCTGCGTTGGTCGCCCTGTTCGATGTGGACCCGGAAGGGCCGCATGCGGCTCAACACCTTGAAGCCCGCGATCGCATAGCCAAGCGGCCCCCACCGCCGTTTGGCGTCGCGCGTCAGGGCGCGCGTCAGGTCGACCCCGAAGCCGATGCTGGCCACATTGAAGAAGGGCTGCTGGTTGGCGAGGCCGAGGTCGATGCGGCGCTCGCAACCCTCGGCCACGACAGCCGCGGCCTCGGTCGGGTCGAGCGGGATGCCGAGCGTCCTGGCGAGGTCGTTCGCGGTGCCGAGCGGGATGACACCGAACGGCAACCCCGTCTCGATCAGGGCCGGGGCGGCGGCGTTCAGCGTGCCGTCGCCGCCGCCCAGCACCACGCAATCCACATGGTCGGCGCGGGCCCTGATGGTCGCCGCGATATCGTCCCGCCGGTCGCAGCTGCCGCGCTCCACCACGATGCCGGCCTTCTCGAGCGCCGCCAGCACCAGCGGCTCCGCATCGGCCCCGCGCCGCGCATGGGTGTTGATGAGCAGCAGCGCCCGTCGTGCCGTCCGATCGGGGTTTTCTGTCACGCCGTGCCTCGTTGCCGTTTCGGCCTCACCAAGGGGCAACACCCTGCGGCGTCAAGGCAAAACAGGTGAAGGTTCGGTCATGCGGGCCGTCATGTCATGGCCTCGATGACCGGCGCAGGCATGCCCTTGTCGAAATCCGGCAAGACCCGGGCCGATCCGCGTGGCTAGATCACCCCATAGACCACCCCGCACCGCATCCCGGCCGCCGGACCCGCGCGTGCCCGCAATCGAGGTTCCCATGTCCGTTCGCAGCGCCATGCTGTCGCAACTGCGTAACCGCCGCGACGGCTTCAGCCTTCCACGCGACTTCTACACCGACCCGGACTTCTACAAGGCGGACCTCGAGACCATCTTCTACAAGGATTGGGTGTTCGCCGGGCACGATTGCGAGATCAAGACGCCCGGTCAGTTCTTCACCCTGAAGATCGGCGACTACCCTGTGGTGGTGGTGCGGGGCAACGACGGTGCCATCCGGGCCTTCCACAATTCATGCCGCCATCGCGGGTCGCGGGTCTGCACCACCGACCACGGCAAGATGCGCCGTCTGGTGTGCCCGTACCACCAATGGGTCTACAACCTCGACGGCTCGCTGTTTGGCGCCCGTCATATGGGTGACGACTTCGACAAGTCGCAGTTCGGCCTGAAGCCGGTGCATTGCGAGAGCTTCGGCGGCTATGTGTTCGTCTGCATTGCCGAGGAAGCGCCGGACTTCGCGCGCTTCCGGGCCACGGCGGAGCCCTACACCAAGCCGCATGGGCTTGAGAACGTGAAGGTCGCGTTCGAGAGCACCATCATCGAGAACGGCAATTGGAAGCTCGTCTGGGAGAACAACCGCGAGTGCTACCATTGCGCCTCGAACCATCCCGAGCTGTGTCGCACCTATCCGGAGGCGCCGGCCTCGACCGGCGTGTCGGGCGGGGGCGACGATCCTGAAATCTCGGCCCATTGGGCCCGTTGCGAAGCCGCCGGCCTGCCGTCCGCCTTCGTGATGGCGCCCGACGGTCAGTTCCGCACCGCCCGCATGCCGCTGATCGGCGATGCCGAAAGCTACACCATGTCGGGCCAGCGCGCCGTGGCACGTCCGTTGTGCGACACGGTGGTCGAGCCGCGCATCGGCACCATGCTGTTGTTCCATTATCCGTCCACCTGGAACCACCTGATGGGCGATTCGGCCACCACCTTCCGGGTGCTGCCGATCAGCCCCACCGAGACGGCCGTCACCACCAAGTGGCTGGTCCACCAGGACGCGGTCGAGGGCGTCGATTATTCGATCGACGAGCTCACCAAGGTCTGGATCTCCACCAACGACCAGGATCGCGAGATCGTCGAGGAAAACCAGCGGGGTATCCTGTCGCCCGCCTACCAGCCCGGGCCCTATTCGCCCGAGCACGAAGGCGGCGTGATGCAGTTCGTCGAATGGTACGCCAACCTGATGGACAAGCGCCTGAGCGGCGAGGAAGCGCCGAAGCTGCGCAGCGTCGCCTGACGTTTTGGGGCGTCTTCTGCGGCGCCCCGCAGCGGCCGAGTGGTGTCGCTAAAGCGTCACGGCGTCGAGGCCGTGCTCCGCGAAGCGGCGCAGTTGGGCCGCTTCGGCCGCCGTCAGGGTGATGCCGTCCCGCAGGGCGCGATCGCGCGCTTCGAAGCGACGCTGCGAGGGCAGGCGGGCGCCCTGGCCCAGCATGGCGTCGAACAACGTTTCGGCTCGCGCTAACGGGTCGCCCGGGCGTCCGGCTGCGAACCGCTCCGGCGCGAAGGCCAGGATCAGTTCGCCATGCGATGGCGACAAGCTCGTGGTGCCGAGCTGGCGCAATGATTCCGCGCTTGTCAGGTCGCCGATCATCACCCCGGCCAGCAATTCGATCATGGTGCTGATCGCCGAGCCCTTGTGGCCGCCGAAGGTCAGCATGGCGCCGTCGAGGGCCGCCTGCGGGTCGGTGGTGGGGTGCCCGGCGGCGTCGAGGGCCCAGCCGTCGGGCAGCGGCGCACCGGCCCGGCGCTTCAACTCGATCTCGCCCCGCGCCGCCACCGAGGTGGCAAAGTCGAACACGTAGGGGGTGGGGCCGCGACGCGGCCAGCCGAAGGCGAAGGGGTTGGTGCCGAGCAGCGGCTGGCTGCCGCCGGCAGGCGCCACCGCAGCATAGCTCGGGCACATCGCGAGGGCCGCGAGGCCATGGGTCGTCAGCGCCTCGATTTCCGGCCAAAGGGCTGAGAAATGCGCACCGTCGTTGATCACCAGCGCCGCCACCCCGAGCGCCCGGGTGCGCTCCACCAGAACCGGCAGTCCGAGTTCGAAAGCCGGGCCCGTGAAGCCGTGCCGCGCCTCAACACGCACAACCGCCGACCCATCGGACGGCAGCAGGTCCGGGACAGCCCGGGCCTCGACCTTGCCGGCCTTGACGGTGCGCAGCACGCCTTCGATCCGGTAGAGGCCATGCGCCTTGCAGGCGTCGCGCTCTCCCGCGACGATGACCCGGGCCAAGGGACCGGCCTGCGCCGCCCCGAGGCCCGCCCGTGTGAAGATCGCCTCGACGGTGCCAAGGAGCGACGCGACCGTCACGATTTGCGATTCGACCACCGACTTGTCTCCTCTCGCGGCAGCGCACGGCCACGAGCCTCGACCCTACAGCCTTCGCATCGGTTCGTCGTCGGCCGCCTCGCCGGCGTGGTGCTGGCGTGAAACGCTGCGGCATCTTAGAACCGCCCTGCGCAGACGCGTTCGGACCGTTGCGCGGTGGAGAGCGCGCATGACCTATTCTTCGCGGCCCCCCGGCCCGCGCCGGACCACCAAGCGCGCCATCGTGGTGCCGAGCTTCAACTTCCTGATGATCGTGGCGCTGTTCACGGTCAGTGGCCTGGTGATCGCCCGCAACCTGATCGGCGGTGCCGGCATCGCCTTGGTGTTCGTGTTTTCGGGCTGGGTGCTGAGCCTGTGTCTGCATGAGTTCGGCCATGCGGTCGTGGCCTATCGGGGTGGCGATGATTCGATTGCCGATACCGGCTATCTGACGCTCGATCCGATGCGCTTCATCAATCCGGTTCTGACGATCGTGCTGCCGCTGGTGTTCACGCTGCTCGGCGGCATCGGATTCCCGGGCGGCAGCGTCTTCGTCGATCAGGCGCGGCTACGTTCGGAGGGCTGGCGCTCGGCCGTCTCGGCTGCGGGCCCCGCGGCCAACTTCGTCTTCATGCTGGTTCTGCTGGTGCTTTACCGTTGGACCGCCGACCTGCCGAGCCCGATCGGCGCTGGCATCGCGATCCTGGCTTTCCTGCAGGCCACCACCGTGGTGCTCAACATGCTGCCGATCCCCGGCCTCGACGGTTACGGGGTGATCCGCCCGCTGCTGCCCATGTCCTGGCGCGACACGGGCGACCGCATGGCGCTGCATTCCGGCATCGTCATCACGGGGCTGTTCTTATTCGTCGGTGCCTTCGGCCGCGCCATCTTCTTCGGCGGCCTGCGCATCACCAACGCCATCGGCATCGATCCGGGCGATGTCGCAACCGGGTTCCAGATGATCCGCCTCTGGTGAAGAGCGTCAGTCGTCGCCATGCACGATGTGGGTCTTCGGCTCCGTCGCGACATTGGGCGGCGTCGCATCGCCGTCGCCGAGCGCCCGCTGCACCATGACGCTGTCGCTCCAATGACCGAACTTGTAGCCGACCGAAGGCAACCGGGCCACCACCGCGAATCCGCAGGCTTCGTGCAGCCGTAGGGACGCTTCGTTGGCGCCGTCGATATAGCCGATCAGTTGGCGGTAGCCGCCGGCCGCGCAGGCCTCGACCAGGGCCGGCAGCAGCTTGCGGCCGATGCCGGCATGCAGGAAGGCCTGGTGCACGTAGATCGAGTGCTTCAGCGTGTAGCGATAGGCCGGCCGCTTGCGGAACGGCACCGCATAGGCATAGCCGGCCACGATGCCTTCGAAGTCGGCGATCAGGTGTGGCAGCCGCTTCTTGCGCATGGCCTTGCGGCGGCGCTTCAGGTCGTCGGCGTTGGGCGCCTCGGGCTGATAATCGCCGAGGTCGCCGACACCCTTGGCGATGTGGTGTTCGTAGATGGCCAGCATGGCCGTCACATCCGCCTCGGTCGACGGGCGGATGACGACGTCTCCGTTCAGGATCACCGCTATGGGCCCTCGCGTAGCACGTAGGTGTGGAACCGGAGCGTGTTCTCACCGGCGTGCTCGCGATAAACGCCCTGGACCTCGGGGTCAAAGCCGGGGAACAAATTCGAGCTACGCTCGAACATGCGGAGATAATCGAGCATCGGCTGCGAACGGTCGCCGATCCGCTCGCCCGGCAGGATGGTGCCGATGCCGGGCGGGTAGACCAACATCAGGGTCGCGGCCACGCGGCCCTCGATCTCCGAGATCGGCAGATAGTCCACCTTGTTGCGGGTGAGCTGCCGGTTGGCCTCGTGTGGCGTCATCACCATCTCGGGCAGGTGGGCGGGCTGGAACTGCGCCTGCTGCAGCAGGCTCGTGTTGGCCTCGCGGTGGAAGGCGTGGAAGGCCGCGCAAAGATCGCGGAGCCGCAGCCCGGCGTAGCGCCACGGCCGTCGCCGCACAAAGTCCGGCATCACCTCCTCGAGCGGCGCATTGGCGTCGTGCAGCTTCTTGAACGCCACCAGCGCGCTGATGAGCGTGCCGGCCTTCGACGACTCGACACCCGGCGTCAGCAGGAACAGCAGCGAGTTGAGGTCGTTCTTTTCCGGTACGATCCCGTTCTCGCGCAGGTATTGCGCCACCACCGGGGCCGGGATGCCGTGCTCCGCATAAGCGCCGGTGCGCCGGTCGAAGCCGGGCGTCAGGATCGTCAGCTTGGCCGGATCCGTGATGGCCCAGCCTTCTTCCAGATGGGTGAAGCCGTGCCAGGCGGCGCCGGGGGCGAGATCCCAATAGCAGCGGTTGGCCGCGAGGTCGTCGGTCGGGATGCTTTCCCAGGGCACCGGGTCGCCACCGTTCGGCGGCGTCGCGACATCCGGTACGAACGGGTCGAAGAACCAGCGTCGCTCCGGATAGGCGCTGCCCTCGAACTCGCGGCGGATGGCGCGGAGCTTCTTGCGCAGCTCGATGCCGAGCCTGATGGTGTCGTCCCAAAGGACGACACCCGAGCGGCCCTTCATCATCTGGGCGCCCACGTCGAGCGAGGCGAACAGGGGATAGAAGGGCGAGGTCGAGGCGTGGATCAGGAAGCTTTCGTTGAAGCGCCGGTGCTCCACCCGCCGCGTCTGGCCTTTGATGTGCCGGTCCTTGGTGTGGATCTGCGAGGCCTGCGAGAAGCTTGCGAGCTGCTTGTGGGTCGATTGCGTGGCGATGATGCCGGGCGAGGTGTCGTCGAGATCGGCGAGGCCCATGGCGAAGCGGCCGGCGTAGAGCGGATGGAACTTCATGAAGCCCGCCCAGGCCTCGTCGAACAGGATATAGTCGCAAAGGTGGCCGATCTTGGCGAGGATCTGCTCGGCGTTGTGGATCGTGCCGTCGTAGGTGCATTGCTCGATCACGGCGGCCCGGAACGGCCGCTCGCGGCGCCACGCCTCAGGGTCCGTGACGAGCGGGTTGGTGCGGATCTTCTCGCGGATCGCCGCCTCGTCGAGCGCCTCGGGAAACATCGGCCCGATCAGGCCGTAGCAATTGCGATCGGTTTCGAGGAACACCGGGATGGCAGCGCCGAGCACCAACGCCCCATGCACAGCCGCCTTGTGGTTGTTGCGGTCGAACAGCACGAGGTCGCCGTCGGCCACCAGCGCCGACAACACCACCTTGTTCGAGGCCGAGGTGCCGTTCAGCACGAAATAGGTCTTTTCGGCCCCGAAGATGGTGGCGGCCTCCTTCTGGGCCGCGAGCGCCGGGCCCTCGTGGGTCAGCAGGTCGCCGAGGTCGAGCACGGAATTGTCGAGGTCGTCGCGGAACACCGCCTCGCCGAGGTGTTCGACGAAGATGCGGCCGATGGGGCTGCGGTTGTAGAAGATGCCGCCGTTGTGGCCCGGGCAGGTCCACAGCTGGTTGCCCTGCTCGGCATAGTCGACGAGCTTGCCGAAGAAGGGCGTCTTCAGCGTTTCGGCATATTGCTTGAGGCGGCTGACGAGGTTGCGGGCGATGAAGTCGGGCGTTTCCTCGGCCAGGAAGATGTAGCCGTCGATGAAGTCCAACACCTCGACCGGGATGTCCTCGAGCCGCTTCCTCCGGACCATGATGACGATGGGCATCTCGAGGCCGCGTCGGCGCATCAGGTCGATCAGCGCCGCGGCCTTGCCGTCGATACCGCGCTTGCCCCAGTCCACCACCATGCAGCCGATGGCCGCATCCGTCTGCACCGCGATGGCGGCGTCATCGACCCGCCGCGCCCGCACCACCTCGAACCCGAGTTTCCCCACCGACTCGATAATCTGCTGCACCCGGACACCTTCGAGGTCGTCGGGATCGAAGTTCGGCGCGCACATGAGCACGGTGAAACGGCGGAAGAAATCCATGGGCGACTCACGGGGACACGAAACGGGTCACCCTCGCGGGGGTGTTTGACAGCGGGATGACGAATCCAGTCACACTCAGATTTTCGCTCTCTCGGACTTTCAACGCGGTACCTGAGCGCACGTGCCTAAAACTTAGATAATTTGAGGAAACAGTAGTTGTGCAGATTTGGCACAGGCTGGGAGTCTATAAATTTTTCCCTGGAATCGAGATGAGTCTAGAGAGGCGCCCATCAGAGTGGACGACCAAGCCGATTCGACAAATCACCACTCCGGTTGTATGAGCTAAAGCCAATTGCTCTTGCCGTGTACTAACGTGACTAGGCAGCTTTGCTGCTTTCCTTAGGTCTGTCTACAGGCTTAGGGTTTGTCTACGATAGTGCGAACTGGTCCAGAAGCGCTCATATCGGATACTTGCGTCTTTTAAGACGAAGGCAGATGTAATGCGTATCACTCGCCACTACACCAAGACCTCCGGCTCGGCCTATGCCGGCATCGACTTCCGGCTGACCAAATCCGAGATCCGCAATCCTGATGGATCCGTCGTGTTCTCGCTCGACGGGATCGAAGTGCCGGCTGCCTTCAGCCAGGTGGCGGCCGACGTGCTGGCCCAGAAATATTTCCGCAAGGCAGGCGTGCCGGCCCGCCTGAAGAAGGTGGAAGAAAACGACGTTCCGTCCTTCCTGTGGCGCTCGGTGCCCGACGAGGCGGCGCTCGCGGCGCTGCCCGAGGGCGAGCGCACCGGCTCCGAGACCTCGGCCAAGCAGGTCTTCGACCGTCTTGCCGGCACCTGGACCTATTGGGGCTGGAAGGGCGGCTATTTCACCTCCGAAGACGATGCCCACGCCATCCATGACGAATTGCGCCACATGCTGGCCCGCCAGATGGTGGCGCCGAACTCGCCGCAATGGTTCAACACCGGCCTGCATTGGGCCTATGGTATCGACGGCCCGGGGCAGGGGCATTCCTATGTGGATTACCGCACCGGCGAGCTGACGCGCTCGACCTCGGCCTACGAGCATCCGCAGCCGCATGCCTGCTTCATCCAGTCGGTGGCCGATGACCTCGTCGGCCCCGGCGGCATCATGGACCTGTGGACCCGCGAAGCGCGGTTATTCAAATACGGCTCCGGCACCGGCACCAACTTTTCCCGCCTGCGCGGCGAGAACGAGAAGCTGTCGGGCGGCGGCCGCTCGTCGGGCCTGATGTCGTTCCTGAAGATCGGCGACCGCGCCGCGGGCGCCATCAAGTCGGGGGGCACCACGCGCCGCGCCGCCAAGATGGTGGTGGTCGACGCCGACCATCCCGACATCGAAGCCTATATCGATTGGAAGGTGCGCGAAGAGCAGAAGGTCGCGGCCCTCGTCACCGGCTCGAAGATCAACAAGAAGCACCTCAACGCCGTGCTGCGCGCTTGCGTGAATTGCGACGGCCCGGGTGACGACTGCTTCCTGCCCGAGAAGAATCCGGCGCTGAAGAAAGCCATCAAGGCCGCGCGCGCTTTGAGCGTGCCGGACAACATGATCGGGCGCGTTATCCACCTGGCCCGCCTCGGCCACACCACGCTCGACCTGCCGGAATTCGACACCGATTGGGATTCCGAAGCCTACCTGACGGTGGCGGGCCAGAACTCCAACAACTCGGTGCGCGTGACCGATGATTTCCTGCGCGCCGTGGAGCAGGACGCCGACTGGTCGCTGACGCGCCGCCTCGACGGCAAGCCGCTAAAAACCATCAAGGCCCGCGATCTGTGGGAGAAGATCGGCTATGCGGCCTGGGCGTCGGCCGATCCGGGCCTGCAATACCACACCACCATCAACGACTGGCACACCTGCCCGGTGTCGGGGCCGATCATCGCCTCGAACCCGTGTTCGGAATATATGTTCCTCGACGACACGGCCTGCAACCTCGCGTCGTTGAACCTGCTGCAGTTCAAGGACCCGACCACCAAGCGCATCGACACGGTGGCCTATGAGCATGCCGTGCGGTTGTGGACCGTGGTGCTCGAAGTCTCGGTGCTGATGGCGCAGTTCCCGTCGGACGAGATCGCCCGGCTGTCCTTTCGCTACCGCACGCTCGGCCTCGGCTACGCCAACATCGGCGGCCTGCTGATGTCGTCCGGCATCGCTTACGATTCCGACGAAGGTCGGGCCATCTGCGGCGCGCTTTCGGCGCTGATGACGGGCGTCTGCTACGCCACTTCGGCCGAGATGGCGTCCGAGCTCGGCGCCTTCCCGGGCTATGCTCCCAACGCCGACGCCATGCTGCGGGTGATGCGCAACCATCGCCGCGCCGCCTATGGCGAGGCGCAGGGCTACGAGCAGCTGGCCGTCAACCCGGTGCCGCTCGACGCGGCCTCCTGCTCCGATCCGCTCCTCGTCACCCGGGCCCGCGCGGCCTGGGACCTCGCGGTCAGCGCCGGCGAAGCCCATGGCTATCGCAACGCGCAAACCACCGTGGTGGCGCCCACCGGCACCATCGGCCTCGTGATGGATTGCGACACCACCGGCATTGAGCCCGACTTCGCCCTGGTGAAGTTCAAGAAGCTCGCTGGCGGCGGCTATTTCAAGATCATCAACCGTGCCGTGCCGGAAGCCCTGCGGGCGCTCGGCTATCGCGAGTCGGAGATCGCCGAGATCGAGGTTTATGCGCTCGGCCACGGCAGCCTCAGGCAGGCCCCCGCCATCAACACCTCGTCGCTGCGCGCCAAGGGCTTCACCGACGACAAGCTTGAAGGGCTCGAGAAGAGCCTCGCCAGCGCCTTCGATATCAAGTTCGCCTTCAACAAATGGGCGCTCGGGGCCGACTTCCTGGTCAACACCCTGAAGGTGCCGGCCGAGAAGCTCGACGATCCGAAGTTCGAGCTGCTGCCCTTCCTCGGCTTTTCGCGGGCCGATATCGAGGCCGCCAACGTGTTCTGCTGCGGGGCGATGACGCTCGAAGGCGCGCCGCACCTGAAGGCCGCCCATTACAACGTCTTCGATTGCGCCAACCCGTGCGGTCGCACCGGCAAGCGCTACCTGTCGGTCGACAGCCACATCCGCATGATGGCGGCCGCGCAGCCCTTCATCTCGGGCGCCATCTCGAAGACCATCAACATGCCGAACGACGCCAGCGTCGAGGCCTGCAAGGACGCCTATCTGACGTCCTGGCGCCTCGGCCTGAAGGCCAACGCGCTTTACCGCGACGGGTCGAAGCTGTCGCAGCCGCTGAACAGCCAGTTGATCGCCGACGACCAGGACGATGCCGAGGATGCCATCGAGACGCATCTCGCGGCCTCGTTGCCGGCGCGCGCCACGGAAGTGGCCGAGCGGATCGTCGAACGCATCGTCGAGCGTGTCGAGCGGCAGCGCGAGCGTGAGAAGCTGCCGAACCGGCGGGCGGGCTACACCCAGAAGGCCAGCGTCGGCGGCCACAAGATCTATCTGAAGACGGGCGAGTACAAGGACGGCCGCCTCGGCGAGATCTTCCTCGACATGCACAAGGAGGGTGCCGCCTTCCGGTCGTTGATGAACAACTTCGCCATCGCGATCTCGCTCGGCCTGCAATATGGCGTGCCGCTCGAGGAATATGTGGAAGCCTTCACCTTCACGCGCTTCGAGCCGGCGGGCCCCGTGCAGGGCAACGACGCCATCAAGAACGCCACCTCGATCCTCGACTATGTGTTCCGCGAACTCGCCGTGTCGTATCTCGACCGGACCGATCTCGCCCATGTGGCGCCCTCCGACCTCGGCTTCGACGCCATGGGCAAGGGCGAGGGCGAGGGCCGCACCGGTGGCATGGAAGTGCGGGCAACCGACTCAGGGTTCATGTCCAAGGGTCTGGTGCGCTCGAAGGGCGACCGGCTGATGCTGGTACGTGGCGGCGTGTCGGACGACGCCCGCGGCACCCAGGCCGGCAAGGCGCCGGCCTTTGCGACCGACGGCGCCACCGCCCTGAAGCAGGAGGTCAGCCGCGAGGTGGCCCGCGAGGCCGTCACGGAAGAGCTGACGGCCCTGGCCTGGAGCGAGCCGCAAGGTTTTGCGGCCGCCAAGGAAGCCGTGGCCGACAAGAAGGCCGAGGCCCGGATGAAGGGCTACGTCGGCGAATCCTGCCCGGAATGCGCCAACTTCACCATGGTGCGCAACGGCACCTGCCTGAAGTGCGACACCTGCGGCTCGACGACGGGGTGCAGCTGAGAGGCGGCCTGCTGCGTGTTAGGGGCAGCATAGTTTGTCCGCAAAACAGGGTGGTTTGTCCGCAATTGTAGAACCCAACGAGAACAGGGCATCCTGGCGCTCTGTTGTCGTAAGCACAACGATGCAGGTACGCCGTCTGATCGGGTGGGGGAGGTCGATCAACGAACCGGTTGCGAGGGGTCATGACCGTCAGGCTCTTCGTTTCATATTCCCACAAGGATGAAGCCTTTAGGGTCAAGCTGAAAACCCACCTTGCCGCGCTTGAGCGTGACGGCCTTGGCGTCTTCTACGATGGTGACATTACGCCTGGGAAAGCTCTCGACGCCGAGATCATGCGAAAGCTCAAGGGCGCCACGATCTTCATTGCGCTCGCCAGCCCGGACTACCTGGCCTCCCGATACTGCTTCATGACGGAATACCAGTACGCACTTCGCCGAGCCGCTCGCGGTACCATGCACGTCGTGGTTGCGATCCTTAGGCCCTGTCAATGGAAACACACGCGGATGGGCCATTACAAGAGCCTGCCGGTCGACGGCAAGGAGGTCACCCGGTGGGCGAACCGCGATGCTGCTTTCGAGGACATCGTAAACGGCCTGAGGAGGGTCATCGCAGAGGCGAAGGCCGGTGACCAGGCGACCTCTCAAAAAGCGATAACGCGGGCTAGTAGCCCCAGGCAGCGCCAGACGATCCTAAAACCTTCGAAGTCGACGTCGGCAAAGGCGTCGCCAGCCAAGCAGTCGAGCTCAACAAAGACACTTAATCCGAGCAAGGTGTCCAGTCAGACGAAAGCTCTGGTTGCTCCATCGTCGTCATCACCGAAACGAAAGACCAAGACGCTCACGGCCAAACCCGCTCGGCGAAAAAAGTCGAGGCTCAGATGAGCTACTTCGAAAGCAACTACTCGGCCCTGACCTACCCTCTGCCTTCTGGTCCGGTTCCGGGCTTTCGAGATGCGCAACGAGGCGCCCTATTCGCCCTGGGATCGCACTTCTCCCAGCGCTACGATCCCGCGATCGTCACCATGCCAACAGGCTCCGGCAAAACCGCGGTCCTGCAAGCCGCCGCCTTCCTCCTTCGCGCACGACGAGCCCTGGTCATCACTCCAAGCCGTCTTGTCCGCGAGCAGATCTACGAAGACTTCCGAGTTCTCGGCGTCTTGAAGAGACTGGGGGCCGTTCCGGGCGATCTTGCCGTGCCGACAGTCTTCAATGCGAACGGCAAGATCGCGGACTGGGACGCGCTTCGGCTCAACGACGTCATCATCGCGACCCCGAACAGCGCAAGCCCGAGCGTGGATGGAGTTGCCCTGCCGCCTCCGGACTTCTTCGATCTCGTCCTCGTTGACGAAGCCCATCACAGCCCGGCCCACACCTGGACCGAACTCCTCAAGAGCTTCCCTGACGCTCGCCGCGCGCTGTTTTCGGCCACTCCGTTTCGCCGTGACGAGATGGAAATTAAGGGACGCTTCGTATTCACGTACGACCTCAAGCGAGCGTACGACGACGGTGTCTTCGGCCAGATCAGATACGTTCCCATCGAGGGGGTCGCGCCCGCCGAGGAAGATGCCGCCATCGCTCGAGCCGCCGAGCTTCAACTCCGGAGCGATCAGGCGGACGGCTACCTGCACCGGCTGATGGTGCGCACGGACAGCAAGGCCCGCGCCAAGGACCTGTTGGGCATCTACGAACGCGAGACCGGCCTCAAGCTGCAACTAATCACCAGCGAGCATTCTCTCACCCATGTGAAACGGGCTATTGCCTTGCTCCGAACCGGCGATCTCGATGGCATCATCTGCGTCAACATGCTGGGCGAAGGGTTTGACTTGCCCAGTCTCAAGATCGCTGCCATCCATAGCCCGCACAAGTCGCTGGCTGTGACCCTGCAATTCATCGGCAGGTTCGCTCGCACTGCCGGGGACCGGCTGGGCCAGGCCACGTTCATCGCAGCTCCGTCCAGCATAAAAGTCGAGGCGGAGAAACTTTACGCCCAAGGTGCGGCCTGGAATGAAATCGTTCCGAACCTGAGCGCCACGCGAGTGCTCAAGGAGGAGCGGGCTCGGGAGATCCTCGAATCGTTCTCGACGGACGCCTACAATCCACCCGATCTCGACGAGTTGTCGCTCTACGGACTAATGCCGTACATGCACGTGAAGGTTTGGCGGCTGTCCGACCAGGTCAGTATCGACGAGACCATCAAGTTTCCGGCGGCGATGAACGTCGTTTACACCGCCGTGAGCGAAGACTTCGTAACAGCGGTATTCATCACACGGGAGCAAGCTCGCGTGAAATGGTCGGAAGATGATCGTCTTATGGATCTCCGCAACCATCTGTTCGTCATCCATCACAATCGTGAACACGGTTTCCTGTTTGTCTGCGCCTCCAAGAGGCAGGATGGGACCTACCAGCGGCTTGCAGAGGCCATCGCCGGACACGCGGTGCGCGGCCTGTCGACAAGCACCCTCGATCGAGTGCTGCTCGACCTCGACAACACGAAGTTCTTCAATATCGGCATGCGCAGCCGCACGTCGAACAGCGCGGCCGAGCAATACACCATCAAGGCCGGAGGGTCCGTCGAGCGGACGATCGACCGCAGCCACGGGCAACAATACACGAGGGGTCACTTCTTCGGACGTGGCACGAAGGAAGGCGTCGACATCACTATCGGCGCGAGCAGCGCGTCCAAGGTCTGGCAGAACAGTTCGGCTCGACTGTTCGACTTGATCGAGTGGATGGACGAGATGGCCGACAAGCTGGCGAGCACGCGCAAGGCGGTCACCAATTCAGGTCTCGACCTGCTCTCGATGGCGGCCGAGATCGAACGACTGCCGGCCAAGGTGTTCTTCGCTGACTGGGACAAGGACGTCTATCTCAAGCCTTGGTCCGTGATGATACCTGGGACTCATGGTTTCACGGCCGTTCCCCTGAGCGACTTCGACATCGCGGTCGACCACGATGGCTGCACGGGGCACGAGGTCCCGATCACGATCAAAGGGCATGGCCTTGTCATTGATTTGACCTTCGACATCCGCGGTGCACCTTACTTCCGCCTCCGGAACGGAAGCCATGACGTGCAGATGGAACGCCACGGCGGCGTCACGTGCGGGCTGCTCGACCATCTCGAAGCCCGGCCGCCGATAATGCTCACGGTGGCGATGGGCCACCTTGTCGGAAACGCCTACACTGAGCCGCATGACCTGGATCACGCGGCTTTCGATCCGGCTTGCATTCTACCTCACGATTTCCGTGCGCTGAACGTTTGCATAAACACCGAAGTGGGACAGGCCCACGGCGGCAAGCGCTCCATCTTCGAGTTCGTTCAGGACCATCTCGGCCACGAGCCCGGGGGCGTGATCTTCTGCGACCACGGCGCCGGCGAGATCGCCGATTTCATCAGCATCCGCGAGAACGGCGAGGAAACTCTCGTTGACATGATCCATTGCAAGAGCACCAAGGAACGTACAGCGGGCGCCCGGGTCGCGGACGCCTACGAAGTCGTTGGCCAAGCGATCAAGTCGGTCAGGTGGTGCGAACGCGAGAGGATCAAGTGCAGGATCGAGCATCGTAGGCAGGGAGCAGCCGAGCGGTTCATCAGGGGCACTTTCGGCGATGTCGAACGCATGCTGAGGCGACCCCACCCGCCCCGTTTCACCATCACGATCGTCCAGCCGGGTTTCGCGGGAGCTGCTCTTTCCCAAGAGTTGCGTCAGCTCTTCGCTTCCGCTCACCTGCACCTGAGAAGTGCCGACGTCGAAGGATTTCGTGTCATGACAAGCCCTTGACAGAAAGAGAAGAGCCGCGCGCGATGCTGGCTCGTCGTCCATGCGAGGCGGCGAAGCCTTTTGGTAGACCGGTGCGTTCCATTCTTCGGCGAGACCGTCAAGGTCCTTGGATCAGGTGAGCAATCCCTTGTGCCTTCGGGGAAATCCTTAGTTTCCTAGGAGGCGAGTACGCGGTCATGGACCGAAGGACTGGCAGGCCGATCAGATCCCGCCATCGCGAGTACCTTGCGGAAGGGAGGATGGCCTCAAAGCGAATTCTTGACTACCAACTGATAATACATACGTTTGGTAAAGGAACGTACGATGCTGACCTTCACCGCCCGTGATATGCAGCGTGCCGCTTCGGAGATCTAGACGGAGGCTGCCAAGGCACCCGTCCTGCTCACGATTTACGAGAAGCCGCGCTTCGTGATCATGTCTATCGAGGACTATGTCGGGACCAACAGGGGAGTGGTCGTTGCCGGGCCAGAATGCTTTCCGGACAGCGTCATGGCGCGCATCCAGGAACTTGAGGACGCATACCCCGATGTCGTTCCGCAGCTCGCAGGCGGTTTAGCTGAGCTATTCGAGGACGAGGGTTCGGACATTGGCCCGTATCCCTGACCCTACTCCAGGGCTTGTCTTCCGCTATGACTTCCTTCGCTTCCGCGAGGCCGAGGCAGGGGTCGACAACGTCAAGGAACAACCGGCTTGCCTGTTGGTGGTGCTGGAGGTAGGGGAATGCCTCTCTGGAGTGATCCTTATCGTGGAAGGTGATTAACGGGTCGAGGCTGACTAGGTGGCCAGAGCGGGTGACTTGGTGGTGATCCCAATCCAGAGCGACCCTCCTGGCCCGGAACAACTCGGGGTGGTCCTGGACACAAACACGAAGGGCTACATTGGCCTGCCGGACGAGAAACCATCCAACGCTCTTGTCTCGGAGGTCAACATCGACGCATGGCCGAATGCAGGTATCAAGGATTTGCCAGATAGGCCAGGCCAGTTTCGATCATCCGCGGCGGATGCCCAGTCCCAAGATGGCTGAGATCGCCAAGGTGTTCAGGCAGCTTCGGGAGCGTCGGCTGGTTCGGGCGATCGTTCGGCAGCCGTATCATGCGGCGCCAGGAACAGCGCTGCCTTCTGATGATCTCTCGAACCTTGGTCGACGCCGTCGTCGAACCCACGATCTTCCGCCCTGCGTACGAGAACGCCGCCGGGATCCGCAACATGGGTCGCGACGCCATCCGCGAGACCCATGCCGCCGGCGTGGATGCCCTTCACAGCGACCCTACCCTGTGAGGAGCCATCGTGCTCGCGAGCCCCGACGGCGTGCGGCACCTCAAGACTAAGGTCGACGGCGCATGGGCCGAGGTCGCGAGTTTCCCGCCGTCGCCCAAGTGACGCAAGCCTTGAGGGAAGAGCGGCGCTCGTCAGCGAAAGAGCAATCGCCACGACTTCCAGTTCCGCCTGAGAAGAACGTGGCTCCAACGGCGTTTGCGACCTCGCCATTCAGGGTCACAGGTCCAATGCCACACAACGATGCCCCCCTCCGGCGCGGGCGTGAGCAGTGTGCCGCGTCTGCTCACTTGGCGATAGATCACCGGCCTTGGTGAATGCGGTGGATCAGCGTCAATCACGGGCCATGCCGATCATAGGGTAAGCTCAGGAGGTGCGGTCTTGTGTTATGGCAAACTCGTGCATGTTGACGCCAGAGGCAGGTCGGCCGCCCTGCGCTCGAGGGACATCAGGCTGACTTCGTCGCCGTGCATGCCTAGATCATCCACGATGCTCGGATCCGGGGAAGCCTTTCGTGGATCGGCGATTGTGGCGAAAGACTTGGATATTCCGCGCTGCTCCTGCTTGAGAAGCCGGTCGCGATCCGCAATCTTCACGAAACGCTTCACGATGGCGCTGTTCCTCTCGTCCTCCATCCACATGGCGCAATCACCCGCCTCGTCGGCGCGCCGGCTCGAACGGAACGACGAGAAGGCCGTCCAACGGGACCGCTACGTGACCCTGGATACCACCAGCGGCTTGAGCAATGACCACTTGGTCGACTTGCCTTCGTGGCACCGTGACCCCGGCTCGGCCGACGATCCTGGTAGCCTGCATCAGCTGAATTAGGTTGGAAGACACGATCTATCGGCATTAAACGACCCATGCCCTTCACTTCACCGATAATCATGATTATGGAAAGTGGGTACTATGGTTTTTGTTGGCAGGGAAGCCGATCTAGCGATGCTCAAGCTGTTGATTTTCACTGAGAGTTGACCCGGCGTTTGGTCCTTCCGCACTTTTGGTGCAGACAAGGCGGGTCATGCCGTGAGCACGCGAGCACGGAGCAGGTTGAGCTTCGCGCGGCCGTACATCGCCCTCTTGATCATCTTCA